>NZ_CP058561.1:0-312559 GCF_018141425.1 Vallitalea guaymasensis | reverse complement strand
TCAGCTTCATCCAGTATAATTGAATTAACATGGTCAAGTTTGATGGTTTTTCTATTCATATGATCCATAAGTCTTCCAGGAGTACCAATGATTATTTGAACACCTTTTTTTAGAACAGAAATCTGTCTATAGATAGGTTCGCCACCATAAACAGGAAATGATTTTACATTATGCATGTATCTTGTTAGCTTCTTGAACTCATTACATACTTGAACAGCTAACTCTCTTGTAGGGCATAGGACTAATACTTGTGGCTTTTTAATAGATGGATCCACTTTTTCTAATATTGGAATTGCAAATGCTGCCGTTTTACCTGTACCTGTTTGGGATTGTCCAATAATATCACTGCCTGATAATATTTCTGGAATTGATTTTTCTTGTATTTCAGTTGCTTCTTCAAATCCCATATCAGATATAGCTTTTAAAATATTATCAGATATATTTAATTCGTTGAAATTCATTATATTATCTCATCCTTAATCTTATTTGTGTTTTATCTTCTATAACTAAATCATTATAGTTGTTAATCGTGAAAAAATCAAGCATAATTTGATATATCTCTATTTTAACCAATTAATTCTTTTATTACTTATAAGTATATGTTAAAATATATTCAAAAGTATTAACATATTATTTATTAATAGTTTATTTTGACAAATACAGAATTGTTCAAAATAACATTGGTTACATAATAAATATTGTTAAAGGAGGACACTGATATGAAAAAAAGAAATCTATTAGGTATATTGATAATTGCAATTGGTGTTGTAATTCTATTAGGTAGATTGGATATAATTGATAGTGAAAATATCTTTGGTACTTATTGGCCCCTTATATTAATTGCTATTGGCTTAGTAAATCTATTTGATAAATATGGTTCAAAAACCTTAGCTTCTGTATTGATAATTGTTGGTGTTATATTTCAATTAAAGGAATTGAATCTAAAAATTCTGGAAGGTATTAATATTGGTGAATTCATATTCCCTGCAGTTGTCATTATAGTTGGTGCTTGGCTAATAATTCCTAAAAAAAAACGTAGTAATAAAAAAATATACTCAGATAATATACTAGACACTTTTTGTTTGTTTTCAGGAAGCGATATAATTAATGATTCAACAGATTTTCAAGGAGGTAATTTAGGTACTGCATTTGGTGGTATTGATGTTGATCTAAGAAATGCTAATATCACAGAAAATGAACCAATAATAATTGATGCATTCGTTGCATTTGGTGGTATTGATATAAAAGTACCTATGGATTGGAAAGTTGAAGTAAAAGGATTTCCTCTTTTTGGTGGATGGGATAATAAAACAAAAAGAGAGATGGCTGATTCAAATAAAGTACTTATAGTTAAAAGTTTTGTTTTGTTCGGTGGACTAGGCGTTGAATACTAAATAATTAATAAGAGAGATATCTAATGATAATGTAGAATCTCTCTTTAATTCTATTATTACAAATAAACTTCTCCAATAGCTATAAAAATTATTTTAATGCTAAAATTAAAGATTTATAATAATTTAAGATATTTTTTAATATATTTTAATAAGATTTTAATATTAATAAATTATACTAGACTTGTTGGATATACTAATAATATGTTGAATTTATAGATAGACGAAGAAGAAAGGATGTGGGATTATGATTGAATGGTTTAAAGAGTTAATGACACTTGGCTATTGGACAGACATGCTTAATCAAATAAGCTCTATGGGAATGTTTGCCGGTGTTGGATTAGCAATGATTGAAGCTTTTTTCCCACCATTACCTTTAATATTATTTGTAACGATTAATGTTATGGCCTTTGGCTTTTGGACTGGTTATTTATATTCATGGTTAGGTTCATGCATCGGCTCAATTATTGTATTCTTGGTAATAAAGAAATTTGGACAAAAAAGATTCCAGCAGAAGATTGCTAAAAACGAAAAAATCTATAATATTTTTAATTGGATTAAGGATAAAGGATTTACCCCTATATTCTTCTTATTAACTTTTCCTTTTACACCTTCTATAGTTGTTTGTGGTTTAGCAGCTCTAGCAGGCATTAAAAATAGAGAATATATTAGTGCGTTGGTTCTTGGTAAGCTTATAATGATATTTTCTCTAAGTTTCATAGGATTTAATATAAGGGCATTTGTAGAAAAGCCTCTTAAATCAATCTTATTAATATCAATAACATTTGCTATATCTTTGATAGGTAAAAAAGTTATTAAGCTATTTGAAAAAAAGTACGAAAAAAAGACATCGACCAAGAATGAAAAATTACCCGCAAAAGCTGCATGAAGAGAATTTGATTAATAATAGAAAAAATACCCTAAAGGTAAGTAGATAAGAATTTACCTTTTAGGGTATTTTTTATTATAAGAAGGGGGTATTTAGCTGTTTGAGTAAAATTAATTATTCTTGCCTAAGCATAAAAGTAATGATTATTGATCTGAGTAACAAATTTACGGTTATTCATAATCCAGAAATTTGAAGATTTTGCTGGATTAAGGAAATATAATGAATTACCAATGTTATTGGAACCATTCAGTGCTGCAATAGCGGCATTTATACTCTCTTGAGTAGGGGTATTGTATATGTTGCCGTCTGCAACTGGTGTAAATTGAATACCGTATTTGTTATCAAAAATAACAGATTTTATTGTGCTTGGAAATTCTGAACTTTTTTTTCGATTAATGATTACGTTAGCTACTGCTAATTTTCCAGCGTATGGTTCACCGACTGCTTCAGCCTCTACAATTCTAGATAACCAATATAAATCTTCTGAGCTATATTTGTTTGAAGGAGGGGTATACCCATTATTGCTGATATATACTGAGCTATTAGCCCATTTTACGTCATATCCTAATATTTCAGATATAAATCTTACAGGTACGAAAGTTCGTCCTCTGACTAAGTTAATTGGTGCATCGATTTTATATTGTTTACCGTTTACAGTTACATATCTAGAACCTACGGGTAATTTAATTACAGTTTGATTAAATACCAATGTAGCAGTCTTGGATGAATAATCCCATTTGATTGACGTAGCATTAAGTGCTTCTCCAATGAATCTAATTGGTACAAAAGTACGTTGATTTTGAATATAAGGATTAACGTCAGGAGTTAAAACATTTCCATTAACGTAAACAGGTATTACTTGAGAAGCAAATGCTTTGCTGGAAAAACTAAAAGCCAAAATTAACGAAATCATTAAAAGCATTATTCTTTTCATCTAATCACCTCAACAACAAGTCTAACAAATGTATTATCCAATCTCAATATGGAATTAATGGAAGAGATGTAAAATTCTAAAACTTAGAATAATTACTGTAAAATTTTATGTAATATTAATTACTAAGTATATATATTGTAATAACTTATATGTTGTAGGGGGATGGTACTGTCTGTATGTACTATATTAAATTAGTTCATGACCAGGAATAATTCATTAAAGATACTTAAAGAGGTTTCTAGTATAGTTAGAATAAATTCATAATGTTAATTAATGAGTAGTCAAAACAATCATGGCTTAATTAAAATATTTATACGTTATTTCTTAGTATAAATAATAAGATTATCTTTGAAATAAATCAGCTGATAGAAAAAAATTAATAATAATATTAGCAGTTATTGGAATTTTAATTTCCTTATATATACAGTAAATTTTACACTTAACTAATCATATGTCATAAAAAAAGATTTAAAAAATGTCGAATAAAGCCTTGACTTTATTATATATAAATGATATAATTCTTTTCGCTGAAGAAAACAAAACAGCAAGCAACAAATCAGGACAGAACCTTGAAAACTGAACAGTGAAACAACCAAAAACTTAGTAATAAGTTTTACCCAAGAAAATTCCTTAGTAAATTAATGGATAAGACGATAGTCTATAAAATATAAGCCAGAGCAATCTGGTCAAGATGAAACTTTAACATGAGAGTTTGATCCTGGCTCAGGATGAACGCTGGCGGCGTGCTTAACACATGCAAGTCGAGCGAGAAGCTACCTATTGAACCTTCGGGTGATTTAGGTAGTGGAAAGCGGCGGACGGGTGAGTAACGCGTGGGTAACCTGCCCTATGCAGGGGGATAACACATTGAAAAGTGTGCTAATACCGCATAAGACCACAGAGTCGCATGACTCAGTGGTAAAAACTCCGGTAGCATAGGATGGACCCGCGTCTGATTAGCTAGTAGGTAAGGTAACGGCTTACCTAGGCGACGATCAGTAGCCGACCTGAGAGGGTGATCGGCCACATTGGGACTGAGACACGGCCCAAACTCCTACGGGAGGCAGCAGTGGGGAATATTGCACAATGGGGGAAACCCTGATGCAGCGACGCCGCGTGAAGGAAGAAGGTTTTCGGATCGTAAACTTCTATCAGCAGGGAAGATAGTGACAGTACCTGACTAAGAAGCCCCGGCTAACTACGTGCCAGCAGCCGCGGTAATACGTAGGGGGCAAGCGTTATCCGGATTTACTGGGTGTAAAGGGTGCGTAGGCGGCGAAGTAAGTCAGATGTGAAAGCCCGAGGCTCAACCTCGGGACTGCATTTGAAACTGCTTTGCTAGAGTGCAGGAGAGGAAAGCGGAATTCCTAGTGTAGCGGTGAAATGCGTAGATATTAGGAGGAACACCAGTGGCGAAGGCGGCTTTCTGGACTGTAACTGACGCTGAGGCACGAAAGCGTGGGGAGCGAACAGGATTAGATACCCTGGTAGTCCACGCCGTAAACGATGAATGCTAGGTGTCGGGGGTCGAACCTCGGTGCCGCAGCAAACGCATTAAGCATTCCACCTGGGGAGTACGATCGCAAGATTGAAACTCAAAGGAATTGACGGGGGCCCGCACAAGCGGTGGAGCATGTGGTTTAATTCGAAGCAACGCGAAGAACCTTACCAAATCTTGACATCCTTCTGACCGTTCCTTAATCGGAACTTTCCTTCGGGACAGAAGAGACAGGTGGTGCATGGTTGTCGTCAGCTCGTGTCGTGAGATGTTGGGTTAAGTCCCGCAACGAGCGCAACCCTTATCTTTAGTAGCCAGCAAGTTAAGTTGGGGACTCTAGAGAGACTGCCGGGGACAACTCGGAGGAAGGTGGGGATGACGTCAAATCATCATGCCCCTTATGATTTGGGCTACACACGTGCTACAATGGCGGTGACAAAGGGAAGCAAAATGGTGACATGGAGCAAATCCCAAAAAAGCCGTCCCAGTTCGGATTGTAGTCTGCAACTCGACTACATGAAGTTGGAATCGCTAGTAATCGCGAATCAGAATGTCGCGGTGAATACGTTCCCGGGCCTTGTACACACCGCCCGTCACACCATGGGAGTTGGAAGCGCCCGAAGCCAGTGACTCAACTGCAAAGAGAGAGCTGTCGAAGGTGAAGCCGATGACTAGGGTGAAGTCGTAACAAGGTAGCCGTATCGGAAGGTGCGGCTGGATCACCTCCTTTCTAAGGAAAATAAGAGAAGCCGAGGCTAATCTTATAAAAGCACTAAGGACTTATGGAATAAAACTAATTAATTAAGTGGAGATTAATTTTTTAACTAAGTTCATCTAAAATTTGATATTCTCTAAGAATCACAGAGAAAATCAAATCAAGATTTACTAAAGTTAAAATATTAATTGATTGTTTCACTGTTGAGTATTCAAGGAACAACAAAAGAATACAGAAAATTTCTGGTGGCGATGCGTTTTTGGGAAACACCCGTTCTCATACCGAACACGATGGTTAAGCCATTAACGGCCGATGGTACTTGGTTGGAGACGACCTGGGAGAGTAGGTGGCTGCCAGATTACCAGTTTTACTTTAACTTCATATGACACTATCAAAATTCTTTAAGATGATTAAAGAATTTAGTTATCAGTTGTAGGAAATGTAAGTAAAAAAAATAAAAAAAGTGCTTGACACAACGCTGGTGACTATGATAATATATCCTAGCGCTTAACACAAGCCAAACAAAGAAACAAAAAAAGATTTATAATGAAAGAGATCGTTTTACATACGTAAAGCCGACTCTTAAATGAACATTGAAAACTACACATTGTAAGTTATTAATCCAATCGGACTATTGATGATAAATCATCGATAAGAAGAGAAGAAGAAATAACTAGACATCAAATAATCAATATCCTTGAAATAAATAGTAACCATATGTCGCATATGGAAAACTGTGAAAACAAGAAAAACCAAAGCAACAACAAGCTACGAGAATCAAAAGATTCTATAAAATAACTTGTAAATCTTAGCTCTTAGATGACTAAAACATAGGTCAAGCTAATAAGAGCATAGGGTGGATGCCTTGGCACTAGGAGCCGATGAAGGACGTGATAAGCTGCGAAAAGCTTCGGGGAGGCGCAAATAGCCATCGAGCCGGAGATATCCGAATGGGGAAACCTGGCTAGGAAATACCTAGTTACTGCATAGTGAATACATAGCTATGCAGGGGGAACTCGGGGAACTGAAACATCTAAGTACCCGAAGGAGTAGAAAGAAACATCGATTCTCTGAGTAGCGGCGAGCGAAAGGGGAAGAGCCCAAACCTAATAACCTAGTTATTAGGGGTTGTGGACTGCATAAGGTATCTTGAGAATTAACCGAATGGTTTTGGGAAAGCCAACCAAAGACGGTGAAAGTCCGGTAGGTGAAAATTCAAAAGAGCTGGCAGGATCCAGAGTAGCACGGGACACGAGAAACCCTGTGTGAAGCTGGGGGGACCACCCCCCAAGGCTAAATACTACCTAGTGACCGATAGCGAATAGTACTGTGAAGGAACGGTGAAAAGAACCCCGGGAGGGGAGTGAAAGAGAACCTGAAACCCTATGTTTACAAGCAGTCGAAGATCTATATATGATCGACGGCGTACTTTTTGTAGAACGGTCCGGCGAGTTACGTATACTGGCAAGGTTAAGGACTAAAGGTCTGGAGCCGAAGGGAAGCCAAGTCTTAACAGGGCGTTAAGTCAGTGTATGTAGACCCGAAACCGGGTGACCTACCCATGGCCAGGATGAAGTTACCGTAAAAGGTAATGGAGGTCCGAACCCACACGTGTTGAAAAACGTGGGGATGAGCTGTGGGTAGCGGAGAAATTCCAATCGAACCCGGAGATAGCTGGTTCTCCTCGAAATAGCTTTAGGGCTAGCCTTGATGGAGTCTAATGGAGGTAGAGCACTGAATTGTCTAGGGGGCTGCGAAGCTTACCAAAACATATCAAACTCCGAATGCCATATAGATGCTCATCAGGAGTCAGACTGCGCGAGATAAGTTGGGTAGTCAAAAGGGAAAGAGCCCAGACCACCAGCTAAGGTCCCAAAGTACATGTTAAGTGGGAAAGGATGTGAGATTTCGAAGACAACTAGGATGTTGGCTTAGAAGCAGCCATACATTCAAAGAGTGCGTAATAGCTCACTAGTCGAGAGATCTTGCGCCGAAAATGTCCGGGGCTAAAACATGACACCGAAGCTGTGGATTGATAGTAATATCAGTGGTAGAGGAGCATTCTTAAAAGGGAAGAAGCTGTACCGTAAGGAGCAGTGGACTATTAAGAAGAGAGAATGCCGGAATGAGTAGCGAGAGAGAAGTGAGAATCTTCTCGGCCGAATATCTAAGGTTTCCAGAGTAAAGCTGATCTTCTCTGGGTAAGTCGGGACCTAAGGCGAGGGCGAAAGCCGTAGTCGATGGACAACAGGTTGAAATTCCTGTACCGCATGCAAACAGAACTGTGGGGACACAGGAGGATAAGAGAATCGGGGAATGGAAAAACCCGTTTAAGTACAAAGGATAGGATGGAAGGAAAATCCGCCGTCCGTTTCTGAAGTACGAACAGGACCGAAATAAAAGTAGGGAAGTCTCTGAATCCATACTGTCAAGAAAAGCCGCTATTGTTTTGTATGTGCCCGTACCGTAAACCGACACAGGTAGATGAGGAGAGAATCCTAAGGCCGACGGGAGAAGCGTTGTTAAGGAACTCGGCAAAATGACTCCGTAACTTAGGGATAAGGAGTGCCTCTTTATAGAGGCCGCAGAGAATAGGCCCAAGCGACTGTTTAGCAAAAACACAGGTCTCTGCAAAACCGAAAGGTGAAGTATAGGGGCTGACGCCTGCCCGGTGCTGGAAGGTTAAGAGGAGGGGTTAGCGCAAGCGAAGCTCTGAATTTAAGCCCCAGTAAACGGCGGCCGTAACTATAACGGTCCTAAGGTAGCGAAATTCCTTGTCGGGTAAGTTCCGACCCGCACGAAAGGCGTAACGATTTGGGCACTGTCTCGACAACGCGCCCGGTGAAATTGTAGTACCAGTGAAGATGCTGGTTACCCGCGACAGGACGGAAAGACCCCGTGGAGCTTTACTCCAGCTTGATACTGGGATTCGGTATTACATGTACAGGATAGGAGGGAGACTTTGAAGCAAGGACGCCAGTCTTTGTGGAGTCGATGTTGGGATACCTCCCTTGTAGTACTGGATTTCTAACCTGGCACCATAAACTGGTGTAGGGACAATGTCAGGTGGGGAGTTTGACTGGGGCGGTCGCCTCCGAAAAGGTATCGGAGGCGCTCAAAGGTCATCTCAGAATGGTTGGAAACCATTCGAAGAGTGCAAAGGCAGAAGATGGCTTGACTGTGACACCGACGGGTGGAGCAGGTACGAAAGTAGGACTTAGTGATCCGGTGGTATGAAAGTGGGATTGCCATCGCTCAACGGATAAAAGCTACCCCGGGGATAACAGGCTTATCACTCCCAAGAGTTCACATCGACGGAGTGGTTTGGCACCTCGATGTCGGCTCATCGCATCCTGGGGCTGAAGTAGGTCCCAAGGGTTGGGCTGTTCGCCCATTAAAGCGGTACGCGAGCTGGGTTCAGAACGTCGTGAGACAGTTCGGTCCCTATCCGTCGTGGGCGCAGGATATTTGAGAGGAGCTGTCCTTAGTACGAGAGGACCGGGATGGACGAACCGCTGGTGTATCTGTTGTATTACCAAGTGCATAGCAGAGTAGCCAAGTTTGGAAGGGATAAACGCTGAAGGCATCTAAGCGTGAAGCCCCCCTCAAGATAAGATATCCCATACCGAAAGGTAGTAAGACCCCTTGAAGACTACAAGGTTGATAGGTCGGAGGTGTAAGCATGGTAACATGTTCAGCTGACCGATACTAATAGGTCGAGGGCTTGACCTAAGTACATCAAAGAGATTTGAGTGTATGGTAGTTAAGCTAAGAGTTAAGATATATAAGTTATGTAGCTTTGCAGAGGTTTGATAAGATGATTAAAGATGTTGTTCAATGTGTTGTTTTGAGCGTTTATTATTTAGGGGCATAGTTCAGTTGGTAGAACGTCGGTCTCCAAAACCGAATGTCGTGGGTTCAAGTCCTGCTGCCCCTGTTATATACAGATAAGTTATTCAATGTATAGAATTAATTTTATCTGGCCTAGTGGTTCAGTTGGTTAGAACGCCGGCCTGTCACGCCGGAGGTCGAGGGTTCGAGTCCCTTCTGGGTCGTTAGTTGCAAAACTAATTTTTTTTAATATTCCCAGGGCGCATAGCTCAGCTGGGAGAGCACCTGCCTTACAAGCAGGGGGTCACAGGTTCGAGCCCTGTTGCGCCCATTATATTTTACAATTTGATAATATGGCGGAGTAGCTCAGATGGCTAGAGCATACGGTTCATACCCGTAGTGTCAACGGTTCGACTCCGTTCTCCGCTACTAAGAAACTTATAACTATATGTTATAAGTTTTTTTAGTGTAAAAATATTTCTTATAATAATAAGAGTACATCTAAGAAAACTATAAATAATTTAGTTTCATAGTATATTATATTTTTAATATAATATTATTATAGTACAAACAATATATATCATCTATTAGATCATTTCCATGACTGCCAAATACTCCCATTATACGACTAAAAATACATACATAATCAAACAAATAAAAACAAAACATATTAATTATCTAAATAATACTACTTAATACAACATAAAAACAAAAATCATAACAATAATGCTATAAATACAAAATATTCACTAATTAGCTTTACAATTGCAAAAAAAAACAATATAATTAATATATGGTAATACTTATTTAATGTATTATCATATATACTTTTTAATATGCATTATAATTACATAAATTTATAACATATATATATATAATAGGTTGGCTAAGAACCTATATTATTATCTTAAAGAACCGGTCTAGTCATAAAAAGATAATAGAACTTGAACATAAAATCTTAGCTGGAATATATAAAAAGGAGGAGTAATATGAAGAATATTACAAAGATAGTTTCAATTTGTTTTCTTATTTTATGTTTGATGCTAAGCTTAACTGCTTGTAAGGGGGAAGAAAAAACAACAATAAAAGAAAACGATGGGGGAGATGCAACCGTTACTGAAGATAGTGATAAAGAGAAAGAACCAAAAGAAAAGAAAACTAAATATGATACATTAGTTTTGGGTTCATCAGATTTTAATGCTGTTTTTAGCCCATACTTTTCTACAACTGCATATGACACTGAGATAACAGAACGTACACAGGAAAGATTAATGTCCAATAATCGTCTTGGAGAGCCTACTTCTAATTTAGCTATATATGAAACACCAAAGGAAATCAAAGATGATGATGGTAATATAAGGACAGTATATAGATTTAAACTTCAAGATAACTTAAAGTTTAGCGATGGAGAACCTATAACAGCTGATGATATTATATTTACATATAAAATATTATGTGATCCAAAATATGATGGATCTTCAACTATATATACAACTCCAATTCTAGGAATAAATGAATATCGTTATGATGATCCTAATTATGCAGAAGTTATAGAAGGATTTAAAGCTAGCTCAAAGGATGTAACGAAAGAAGAAGTTGAAGCACGTATGATATCTGCATATGAGTCTTACGGTGCTGAAGTTATTGATGGATATACAGGTTTTGATAATCCTGATGGTTTAGAAGGAGATGACTTGAAAAAAGCATCTATAGCTAAATTTATTGAAGTAGAGACAGGTTGCTGTTATGGTGATTATGAAGAAGAAGCTATAGAAATGAAATTCAAAGAGCTTGAAAAAGGATACATTGAAGAGAATTTAGCTAGTGGAAATATTAAGGTTCCTGATATTGAAGGTATTAAAAAAGTTGATGAGTTAACTGTTGAAGTCACTATTGAAGGAGTAGATCCAAAAGCCATCTGGAATCTAGGTGCCATTGAAGTTACTCCAGAACACTATTATGGCGAAGGATACAAAAAAGGTGATTTAACAAAAGTAAAAGAGAAAAATGATAAGCCAATGGGTGCTGGTGCATACACATTTGAAAAATTTGAAAATAATGTTGTAACCTTTAGAGCTAATAAAAATTATTTTAAAGGTGAACCAAAAATCAAAAACATAAAATACCAAGTTGTATCAAGTTCTAATAAGCTTGAAACTGTAACTCTAGGAGAAGTTGATATTTCTGATCCAACAGCAAGTCCTGAGATGGTACAAAATGTTAAGGATGCAGGAATTCATTACGAATTAATTGAAAATCTAGGTTATGGATATATAGGTATTAACTCTGAAAGGATTACAGATAAAAACGTAAGAAAAGGCTTAATGCATCTTATGAATAGAGAACCAGCAATTAATACTTATTATGGTGAGTTAGCTAGTGTAATAGAACGACCTATGTCTAGGGTTTCATGGGCTTATCCAGAAAACGCAAAACCTTATTATGAATTCAGTGCTGACAAAGCTCTTGAATGTTTTGAAGCAGCTGGTTATAAACAAGTAGATAAAAGCGGTAGTAAAGTATTAGAAAAAGATGGTAAACAATTAAGGGTTGAAATTGGTATAAGTGGAGATGGTATCATGGACCATCCATCAGCTCCTATCTTGACTCAAATGAAAGAGGAAATGGAAAAATTAGGTGCTATATTAGATATATCTGATGTTGATGGTTCTATACTATTTGATAGACTAGATGCTAAAGAGTGGGATATGTGGGTAGCTGCATGGCAAGCGACTATTGATCCTGATATGTATCAAACTTACCATAGTGATGGACCTAGTAACCATTATTGTATAAAAGATGAAGAGTTAGATAAATTAATTCTTGATGCAAGATCAACAAATGATATTGAGAAAAGAAAAGAGTACTATTCAAAAGCTCTTGATATCATCATGGATGATGCAGTAGAAATGCCAGTTTACCAACGTAAGAATATGTATATATTCAATCCAGAAGTAATTGACATTGATACACTACCTAAAGATATGACACCATTCTATGGATATTTCAGAGAAATAGAGACTTTAGAATTAAAATAATAAATTATACATTTGCAGCCTTCGGGCTGCAAATAAAATCTTAATTATAATATAAGTTGAAAGGATGGTGGAATAATTTTGAGACAATATATTATACGAAGATTATTCGTTTGTATATTTATTTTACTAGGAGTTTCTATACTAATCTATACTTTAATAAGAGTAATGCCAGGTGATTATGTTCAAACTATGACTGCAGGAAATCAAAATGTTACGGAAGAAATGAAAATATCCCTTAGGAAATTATATGGGACGGAAACAAACATAGTTAAAGGGTACGTCGGTTGGTTAGGCAAAGCTATTCAGGGAGATTTCGGTGAATCTTTCTTATATAAACAACCAGTCAGTGAAGTAATAAAAAGTAAAATGTGGACATCCTTCACTATTGCATTCATTGCTTACATAATACAAATGATAGTAGCCATACCACTAGGTATAATATCTGCAACAAAACAATATTCAAAATTGGATTATGGTGTAACCATATTTGCATTTATTGGTATTTCACTACCAAGTTTCTTCTTTGCAGCTATACTTCAAAGAATATTTGCTTTTGGATTAGAATGGGTACCATTACAAGGTATGATAACCGCTAGAATGGATTATACCGGTTGGGCACTGATTAAGGACAAGGCATGGCATTTTATACTACCTATTGTGGTATTAGCATTCTTAAGCATAGGAAGTATTATGAGATATGCAAGAACAAATATGCTTGAGGTATTGAATGCTGATTATATAAGAACAGCTAGGGCAAAAGGATTAAGTGAAAGGAAAGTTATATATAAGCATGCTTTCAGAAATACTTTAATACCTATTGTAACTATGCTAGGTAGTTTATTACCTTCATTATTCTCTGGTGCTATTATTACAGAACAGATTTTTGCTATTGATGGATTAGGTTTTACAGCTTTCAAAGCTCTGAAATCAGGAGATATAAATTACATGATGGGATTTCTTACATTCTCTGCTGTTTTAACACTTCTGGGAACCCTGCTAGCAGATATTTTATACGGTGTCGCAGATCCTAGGGTAAGATTAAAATAATTGGAGAGGGGAGAAAATCATGTTAGAAAAATCAAAGATAGATATTGAAAATGAACAAGTTACTAATAATGATAGAGAAATCGTTGTAGACAAAATAATCACACCAGGGCAGCTGGTAATGAAACGTTTTGTAAGAAATAAATTAGCCATTATAGGTATGGTTATACTTGTTTCTATGTTTTTAATAAGTTTTATCGGTCCTTTTTTCTCACCATATGGTGAATATCAAATATTTTTTCAAAAAGACGGTGTTGAATTAACAGAGGACATTGTAAATTATGAGGATAAAAATATAAAAGTATTGATTAAAGCACCACCTTCAAGTAATCATTGGCTAGGTACAGATAGAGATGGTCGTGATACTTTTACCAGGTTAATGTATGGAGGAAGAATTTCATTAGTTATAGGATTTGTAGTTGTAGCAATAGAGCTGTTCTTTGGTATTATTTTAGGAGGTATTGCAGGATATTTTGGAGGAGTTACAGATAATATCATAATGCGTATAGTTGATATATTTTTCTGTATACCTTTTCTACCCATCGTACTTATTTTGAGTTCAGTATTAATTACTTTAGATGTGGATGGGTCAAAAAAAATATATTATCTAATGTTAGTATTAGGAATCTTGGGATGGGCAGGAGTAGCTAGGTTGGTTCGTGGACAGATTCTGAGTCTCAGGGAACAAGAGTTCATGATTGCTACTGAAGCTATTGGATTAAAGCCAAGAAAAAGAATTTTCAAACATCTTATTCCTAATGTAATGCCTCAACTAATCGTTATAGCTACACTGGGAGTTGGTGGAATAATACTTACAGAATCGGGATTAAGTTTCTTGGGATTTGGTGTTCCATTTCCTTTTGCGTCTTGGGGTAATATGGTTAGTGCAGTAACAGACCCTATCATTTTGAAAGGATATTTATATATTTGGATTCCACCTGGAATCTGTATATTAACTACAGTTATGGGATTTAACTTTGTTGGTGATGGATTGAGAGATGCATTTGATCCTAAAATGAGAAGATAGGTGGTGACAAAGTGAATAGTAAAACAGAGAGTAAAAAATATTTCAAACAAGTATCAAAAACCAATAAAAGTGTTATAAAAAAATATAATAAAAATAAAAAGAAAAAGAATATACCCCTTAGTCAGTACAAAACTAGCATGAGAGATAGTAATAACCTGATTGAAATTGATAATCTAAAGACTTTTTTCTATACAGATATGGGGACAGTTAAAGCTGTTAATGGAATAAGCTATAATATTCCAAGAGGCAAGACAGTTGCTATTGTAGGTGAGTCAGGTTGTGGAAAATCAGTAAGTAGTCTATCACTAATGCGCTTAATTCAAGGACCTGTTGGTCAAATTGTAGAAGGTGAAATAAGATTCAATGTAGGAGATCATGCAATTGATTTGACTAAGACGCCTATTAAGAAAATGCAAAGTATTCGTGGCAATGATATAGCAATGATTTTTCAAGAGCCAATGACTAGTTTGAATCCTGTATTCAGAATTGGTAATCAGATAAATGAAGTCATAGAACTGCATAACAGTGATATGGATAAAAAAGAAGTAAAAGAAAAATCAATTAATATGTTAAAGTTAGTTGGAATACCTAGAGCAGAAGGAATATACGATTCATATCCCCATGAATTGTCTGGAGGAATGCGTCAAAGAGTCATGATCGCTATGGCATTGGCATGTGATCCAAAGATGATAATTGCTGATGAACCAACTACTGCTTTGGATGTAACTATTCAAGCTCAAATACTTGATTTGTTAAGAGACCTAAAAGATAAAATTGATGCCAGTATTCTATTAATCACTCATGATTTAGGTGTTGTAGCTGAGATGGCTGATTATGTAATAGTTATGTATGCTGGTCGTATTGTAGAACAAGGTACTGCTGAAGATATATACTTGAAGCCAAAACATCCTTATACAGTTGGGTTGTTAAAAAGTAAGCCAGTAGTAAATAAATATGTGGACCGTTTGTATACTATACCAGGTTCTGTACCTAACCCAATAGCTATGCCAAATCATTGCTTCTTCAAGGATAGATGTAATTCATGTATCAACAAATGTGAAGGTGAGTATCCTTGCTTTAATAATGTAAGTGACACACATAAAGTGGCATGTTGGCTATATGAGAGGGGGAGGAAAAAATGACAGACACAATACTGGAAGTCAATAATCTGGTAAAATATTTTCCTATCAAAGCTGGATTATTGCAAAAAGTGGTAGGTCATGTAAAAGCTGTTGATGGAGTATCATTTGAATTAAAAGAAGGTAAAACTTTTGGCTTAGTAGGAGAATCAGGTTGCGGTAAAACTACCGTTGGTAGAACTTTATTAAGATTAACTGAACCTACAGACGGAGAAGTCATATACAATGGAGAAAACATTTTTAAATTGAAGCATAAACAAATGCGAAAGTTAAGACCAGAATTGCAGATAATATTCCAAGATCCATATAGTTCTCTTAGCCCTAGATTACCAATAGGTGAAATTGTTGGTGAAGGTGTAAAAGAACATAATATCGTTTTGAAAGAAGAATATAAAGACTACATAATAAAAATAATTGAAGAATGTGGTTTGCAAAATTATCACATAGACAGATACCCACATGAATTTTCAGGAGGACAGCGTCAAAGAATATGTATTGCCAGAGCATTGGCACTTAATCCAAAAGTGATTATAGCTGATGAGCCAGTATCAGCATTGGACGTGTCTATCCAAGCTCAGATTATCAATTTGTTGAAAGACATTCAAGAAGAGAGAGGATTGGCATATGTATTTATTTCTCACGATTTATCAGTAGTTGAACATATCGCTGATGAAGTAGGAGTTATGTATCTAGGTAACTTGGTAGAGAAATCAGATAGGGATGAAATATTCAAGAATCCATTACATCCTTATACTAAAGCCTTATTCAGTGCTGTACCTGTACCTGATCCTACTCTTAAGAAAAAAAGGATTATACTACAAGGTGAAATACCTTCTCCAGCAAATCCTCCAAAAGGATGTAAATTCTGTACAAGATGTTCTTATGCAGAAAAAATCTGTAGAGAAGAAGTTCCAGAGTATAAAGATATTGGTAATAACCATTATGTTGCCTGTCATCTTTATGATTAGGTAGGTGATACATGTGAAAGAGCAGTTTAATGACAAAGATGTTACTATTGCTGATATGAATGTTCCTGGTATGCCATGGTATAGGAAAAGGAGTAAAGTATCAAGTAAAGAAAGAGTTTCACTTAATAGAAGAGAAAGATGGGCTGCTATGATAGGGGTTTTTGAAGCTATATTTCCTATCATTATGATATATGCTGCAGGAATTCTCCTTATATTTTTATTTATATATTTTATATGGTTATGATTAAAAGGCGGATCTGGTTATCCGCCTTTTAATCATATAATATACTTTATATGATTGAATTTTAATCAATAATTTGGAAATAATAAATAGAATGGTATATATTAACATAAAACAATATAAAAGGAGTGGTATATATGCCTTTTCTATTAAAGCCCATAGTTTTGTATGTAGTTGCTATTGTATTACTTAGAATTACTGGTAGAAGGTCATTGGCGCAGATGACTATTGCACAGACAGTAATGGTAATATCTATTGGAGCAATTATTGTAGAGCCTTTCGCTGATAAGGATATTATAAAAACAATAATTGCAGCTTCAATATATATAGTTCTATTGCTTTTATTTGAATATCTGGAATTTCATTTTCACTTCTTTGAAAAAATAGCAGTTGGAAGAGAAGTCATCATCATAGAAAATGGAAGTTTTATACCTGCAAACCTAAAAAAACTTAAGCTTACCAAAGCAGAGATTATGACTAGGGTTAGACAAGAAGGAATACCTAATCTTAATTACATTGAAAAAGGAACATTAGAACCAAATGGACAATTTGGTTTTATATTGAAAAGGGGAGCAGAGCCAATTAGGGTTCAAGATATGGAATATCTATTAAATACTATATTACTAAAACAGCATTTAATAGATAAACCAATAAATCTGGTTGATGAATTAAAAAAACAGCAGATTTAAGTTTTATTAAATATAATTATATTTTTCAAGTATTAACATGGTAGTTAAAATTATTGAAAAGTAAATGGTTATTGTCAAACAAATCTGATTGAAACTTAAGTTGATTTCTCTTATGTTGTTAAATAACTTTATCTTTTTGTACAAGAATCTATAGAAAAATAGACCAAGTATAATACTAACTATATAGAGCAAACTTTTAATTAAATATCCATCTAATGTTATATGTAGATTTACATTAAATAGGAATTTAATTAACTCGATCCCCATTATACCACCTAGGAAACATAAAGTTCCTAACATGGCTATTGCTATTTTTTGATTAAAGGGTGGAGAATATTTTTTACCATCATAGGAACCTCTGAACATGCTTAGATACTTTACAAAAGATAGAATGGTACCAAGATTAATAAGGATAAATCCATAATCCATTAAACCACTATAACTACCTTTTTGAATTAGGTATTTGGAGATACTACCGTTGAAAAATGGAGCTCCAGTTATACCTAATATAGCCATAAAAGTAAATATACTAACAAAGGGCATCCGTTTGAAGACTCCTCTTATCTGACGTATATCTCTGGTTTCATATTCTTCTATAATAATACCGGCTGTTAAAAATAATACGGATTTAAAAATGGCATGATTGATGATATGATAAATACTGCCCCAGTAACTATATGTGTTATTAAGGCTCAAACCAAAGATAATCAGACCAATTTGACTTATAGTATGATAGGAAAGAATTAATTTTATATCTACTTGAGATAATGCAAATATGAATCCTACTACAGCAGTCAAAAATCCCATAATAAGAAATATGGTACTTGTATCAAAAGCAGGAGAAAACATATTCTGAATTCTAAAGAATAGATAAACACCACATTTGACATACAACCCTGATAATATAGCTGAAACAATTGAAGGGGAGGAGTGGGTTCCATGAGCTCTAGGCAGCCAGCTGAATAGTGGCATGACTGCTGATTTCAGGCTTATAGCAGTTATGATTAAGCTATAAGGCAATATCAATGATTTTATATCTGTAACTCTAATCATCTTATCCTGGATGATTGTAATATCCAGAGAACCAAAAATCTTGTATATGTATCCAATACCTATGAGAAAAAACGTCATAGCTACGATATTTATGAGTAGGTACAGCATGCCGTCATATATTGACCTACTATCTTTTTTGAACATAATCAGTATACTAACAACAATAGTTGATACTTCAATAAGAACATATAGATTGAAAAAATCCATTGATAGGAAAATACCGTTTATCAAACCTTGAAGTATCAAGAATAAAAATAAAAACAAATTATTCATATAGTGCTTTCTGAAATTATATATAATCATGCATGTAAAGAGGAATATTGTAAGCATAACAAAAACAGAAGATATAATATCAGCCTTTAGTGCAATACCTACACCAGCCTTATAGTTACCTAGAATACTGGTTATGGGACTATTGTTTTTTATATGGGTAAAATTAATTACACTACATACAAAAAGAATTAGTTGAGATATTAGTATCAAAGGTTTATTGTATCTAGTTTTGAATAGATAGGATATTGATGCAATTATAATTGGAATTAAAATAAAAAAATATAGCTGTATCATATATTCTCTCCTCTTTTTTTAGTAGCTTTATACCAGTTAGTTGTACCATAACGGTGATATAGCGTGATGAACATAGTAAGACTAACTGCTGTTATAGAAATACCTATTACAACTGCTGTAATCATCAAAGCTTGAGGTAACGGGTCAGAAGTAACTTTTTCTATATTTTCACCAATAGGTGGTATAGAATTATCAGTATAATTTATTGTTAAAAAAAACAAGATTATCCCAGATTGAATAATTCCCATAGAGATAATTGTCTTTATTATATTACGTCTAGCCAAAAGACCGTACATACCTATAAAAAATAATGCTATACCTATAGTTTCACCATTTATTATATTATTCATATCACAGACCTCCTTCTTCCATATTATCTGCTTTCGAAAAGTACAAATCTAAAGAAAATTATACTTAGACCACAATAAACTTTAGTCGCAATCAATATGTTCATGACTATAAGATATATTTGGTTGACTAGCAGGATTGAGCTTCCATTTAAATGAAGTACAAATATGGTTACGATTAATATAATACAGAGAAAAAGGATTTTCTCGATTTTTTGTAATCTTGATAATGAAACTTCCAATTCAGGATTTATAATATATTGAATTATAAATGTTGAGCTGATAATTGCACCACCTTGAAAACCGCCACCAGGAGTGCTATGGCCATTTATTGTAATATATATACCAAATAAAAATATGATGGGATACAATACTCCCAATGATTTCATAAGAAGTTCAGATCTGCTTCTCATAGCCTACCTCCTTAATAATCTCCTTCATGTCTAGAAAAGTAGATTATACCTATAATACTTATCAATAATAGTAAAGTTTCAAATATTGTATCGAACACTCTATAATTCAAATAGATTGAGGTAACAACATTGATGCTACCAGTTTCTCTATAGCTATTTTTAATGTAATAATTTAGTACATCAGTGGCGTTATCTATGGGTATGATATCAAAAGATATACACAGGAAAAAAAGTAGTATCAAATATATAGCTATTGATTTTCTTCTCATAACAACGAATCTCCTTCATCTTCAACAATGTAATCATGACCAACATTAATGCTGCTGTTTATATCAATATAGCTTATTAAATCATCAAAATGATAATTTGACTTATCACCATAGATAGTTGTACTGGAAACATTGTGTTGTACAATTACATCGTAGGGGTAATCATTAACTATTTCTTCAATGCTTTTGTCTGATATGACAATATCAAGTTCCAGTTCTTTTTCATAAGAGTAGTTACCTAATGTTTTACACAAAGCATTTTTTTGTATGATGGAAATAGGATCTTTGGGTTTTTCTATAATATAATACACTCTGAATACTTTATATTTATTTAATGCAACCAGATATATGATAGTTGAAAGGGTACAACCTATAACAGCTTCGGCAATAGCAACATCTGGTGCTTGGTATAATAGATAACAAAAAGAGCAGAGTAAGGAAAAAACACATAAATATACAATTGCTCTTCTAAGTGTATTAGTTTGAACAGAGAGAACAGCTAATACAACCAATAGTATCAATGCAACTTCTAGCATTAGTCATCATCTCCTATCCGCAATCCGCTAGTGTATGCTCCTCTAGCAATCGTATGTGTAGCTAAAGGGTTCAAAAAAAGCATAAGTAAAAGTATAAGTACTATTTTGAGGCTGAAGAAGCTAAAGCCTTTTATGAAAATAATACCTATAGTTATGGTTATGAATGATGCGGTATCAATAACAGAAGATACTAATACCCTCGAGTAAAAATTCTTGAATTTGAAAAGTCCTATAAAACCTATTAGCATGAATACAAGACCAATAGATATAATAATATATCCAATAGTAATAATCATTAAATTTTCCCCTTTCCTTTTACAAATCTTGAAATGAATATTATGCCGATAAAACCTAGTAATGTATATACTATAGCAATATCAAGTAAATAAGGTAGATCAAATAAAATTGAAAAGAGAAGTATCAACAGTATTATTTTTGCAGAAAAAAGGTTAAGTCCCAAAAGTCTATCCCAAATAGTTGGACCTTTAATTATTATTACTATACTTAATATAGATAATACCAACAAAAAAGAAAATAAATAATAAATCAATGTTTCACTCCTTTTCTTAGCGCTTTCACAATATTTGGATTTATAATTTTATCAGATTTTTCAGGATATGTAGTTAATATCAATAGCTTATTACCTTTTCTGTTAACTGTAACAGTCCCTGGAGTTAGAGTTATTGCATTAGCTAAAAAAAATATTGACCATTCGTTGTTTAACGTTGTCTTAATAGGTACTAGTCTAGGACTAATATTTGAGGTAAATATTAACTTGAATATACTAAATGTTGATGAATAAATATCAATGAATAGTATAAAGATAAATTTAAGGAACATAAAAAAAGATATATTTATGCTGTGCAGAAATTGTGCACCTCCTGGTATATGACAACTTATAAAAACAGCAAAAGATGAAAGAAGAAAGCCTTCAGCTACTGTAAATATTGAAAAACTGCCACATAGAATGCACCAAATCACTGTAAGAAATAAAATAAAGATTTTGTGGTTTATAATATATTTCAAACTATTCCTCCTCCATTTAAGATACTATTATAATAACAAAAAGCATAATCATTTTCAATATAATTTAAAAAATTATAATAATTATTCACTTTTATTTTGTAACCGATTATAATATATAAATTATATATTATAGCTATTATAGCCGAAAACTTTACATATTAATATTAATGTGTTATATTGAGAAAAATTATAAGTATATTCAATACGCATATGATTGGTGGTTAAGATGAATAATATTATTAGTTCAATAGAAGAAAATCCTATTATTGCAGCTATAAGAAACAAAGATGATATTGAAAAAGCTCTTGAATCTTCAGTTTCTACTATTTTTTTATTATATTCAGATATCTTTAATCTTAAGGAGCTGGTCCATAAAATAAAAGCTAGTGATAAAAGGGTATTTGTTCATATGGATATGATTGAAGGAATGGGTAAAGACAACAAAGCTATAGATTACATATCACAGATAATAAAGCCCGACGGTATAATTAGTACTAGAAGCAATCACATAAAGTATGCAAGGGATAAAGGATTATTTACAATTCAAAGATTTTTTTTGATAGACAGTCTATCTTTTAATACTGCAGTGAAAACAGTGAAATCTGTTAGACCTAATATGATTGAAGTTATGCCTGGTACTATACCTGCTACAATCCAAAAATTAAGTAATAAACTATCTGTTCCTATTATTGCTGGAGGGTTAATAGATACAAAAGACGATATAATATCGGTTCTGAAAGTAGGAGCATTAGGTGTATCTGTAGGAAAAACTGATTTGTGGGATTTGTAGTAGTATTTTTTATTTAGCTCTTTCATTTTATCAGCATTTGTAGTATAATGAAGCTAGATATTAAATTAATTAAATAAGTTCCATACAATTAGTTAAGTTTAAATGTAGGAGAATAGGAGTCACATTTAAATAGAGTTAGCTCTATTTATGCGTGGCTTTTTTTGTGTGTTTCTTATTATTTAATTACATTAATAATATAATGGAGGTCTTGATATGATTTATGATATTAGTATTATAGGTGCAGGAGTTACTGGTTCACTAATAGCACGACAATTATCCAAGTATAATTTGAAGGTATGTCTACTGGAAAAGGAATCAGACGTTGCTATGGGTACTAGTAAAGCGAATAGTGCAATTGTTCATGCAGGTTATGACGCAAAACCTGGTAGTTTAAAAGCTAAGCTCAATGTAAGAGGTAATGAAATGATGGGTGACATTGCAAAAGAATTATATGTGCCTTTTAAAAGAATCGGTTCTTTTGTAATAGCTTTTGATGAAGATGATATGGAACAGATTAAAACCTTATATGATTATGGTATAAAAAACAATGTGCCTGATATGAAGATATTAACTAAAGAAGAAGTTAGGGAAATGGAACCTAATATGTCAGATGAGGTAATTGGTGCATTGCATGCTCCTACTGCTGGTATCGTATGTCCTTATGAATTGACCCTTGCAGCAGCAGAAAATGCTGTTGACAATGGAGTTGAATTGATTTTAGACTGTGCCATAAAAGATATTAATAAAGTAGATGATAATTTTGAGCTTGATACTACAAGAGGTAAAATAGTAAGCAAGTATGTAATAAATGCAGCAGGTCTTTTCAGTGATGATATTTCAGCTATGGCAGGGGATGATAGTTTTAAGATTAATCCTAGAAAAGGGGAATATCTATTACTTGATAAGAGACAAGGAAATGTAGTGAACAAAGTGATTTTCCAGCCACCAACTGTAATGGGTAAAGGAATATTGGTTACACCTACTGTTGACGGAAACTTACTACTTGGACCAACAGCTGAAAATATATTAGACAAAGATGACATTTCTACAACTAGTATTGGTTTAGATACAGTTATTAAAGGAGCAGTTAAGTCTATTCCATCAGTTAATACTAGGGATGTGATAACATCTTTTGCTGGTCTTAGAGCATCATCATCTGTAGGAGACTTTGTTATTGAAAAATCACAGAAGGTGGATGGACTCATTAATGTGGCTGGTATAGAGTCACCAGGACTGTCAGCTGCTCCAGCCATAAGTGAATATGTTATGGAAATTCTTAAGTCCATGGATATTGAGTTAAAGGAAAAAGATGATTACATTAGTACTAGAAAACCTGTTTATAGATTCCGTGAAATGGATGAAAGTGAAAGAGATGAATTAATTAAGAAAAATCCTCTATATGGTAATATAATATGCCGTTGTGAGACTATCACCGAAGGTGAAATAGTTGATTGTATTCACCGTTCTATTGGAGCTTCGAACTTAGATGCTGTAAAAAGAAGAACAAGAGCAGGTATGGGGAGATGTCAAGGCGGTTTCTGTACTCCAAGAGTTGTAGATATTATTGCAAGAGAACTTAATATACCTAAAGAGCAAGTAACGAAAATGGGTGGAAAATCTAAAGTGCTTGTAGGTAAGACAAAATAGATTTTATAGATATAATAAGTAAATAATGAATAATAATACTAAAATGAGGTGAATAACATATGAACACAGTTGATTTAGTTGTAATTGGTGGAGGACCAGCAGGTATGGCTGCTGCAATTGAGGCATATAAGAATGGTATAAAAGACATTCTAATTATTGAAAGAGATAATGAGTTAGGTGGTATTTTACAACAATGTATTCATAATGGGTTTGGTCTTCATATATTTGGAGAAGAGCTAACTGGACCAGAATATGCAGATAGATTTGCAAAAGAAGTAGGAAAGTTAGGAATTCATTTTAAGCTAAAAACCATGGTATTAAATATTAGTGAAGATAAAGTAGTTACAGTAGTAAATTCTACAGACGGACTTCTTAATATAAAGGCCAAAGCTATTGTACTTGCTATGGGATGTAGAGAAAGAACAAGAGGAGCGCTTAATATACCTGGTTTAAGACCAGCTGGTATATATACAGCAGGAGCTGCACAACGTTTCGTTAATATGGAAGGATACCTTCCTGGAAAAGAAGTAGTAATATTAGGTTCAGGAGATATTGGACTTATTATGGCTAGAAGAATGACTTTAGAGGGTGCCAAAGTCAAGATGGTATGTGAGTTGCTTCCTTATTCAGGAGGTTTGACAAGAAATATTGTACAATGTCTTGATGATTATGACATTCCTCTAAAATTAAGTCATACAGTTGTTAACATTCATGGAAAAGAACGCTTAGAGGGTATAACCATAGCCAAGGTTGATGAAAATAGAAAGCCGATAAAAGAAACATACGAGTACGTATCCTGTGATACTCTATTGTTATCAGTTGGACTAATTCCTGAAAATGAGCTTTCACATGAATTAGGTATAAAAATGGATAGAGTCACATCAGGTCCTGTAGTTACAGAATCCATGGAAACTTCTGTAGAAGGTGTATTTGCTTGTGGCAATGTAGTTCATGTTCATGACTTAGTGGATTTTGTTACAGCTGAAAGTAGATTAGCAGGAAGATGTGCCGCTAGATATATTAGCGATAATAAAAAAGTAAAACAAGAAGATGCAATCAAGACAATTGCTGGTGAGGGTATTAGATATGTAGTTCCACATTTAATTAATAAAGAATTGGTTCAAGATGAGAATAAGCTCTATTTTAGAGTAGTAGATGTTAAGAAGAAAGTAAATATAGTATTAAAATCAAAAGGTAAAGTTATCTATTCTAAGAAAAGACCTAAGGTAGCTCCTGGAGAAATGGAAAGTATAAAATTAACTAATAAAATATTAGACGCCATGGCAGAAGGCGAAGATTTAGTAGTTATGTTGGAAAAACAGTAATTCTTTATTATTGAAATGGAGGTATTAGCATGAGTGAAGAGAGAAAGTTGGTATGTATTGCCTGTCCAATCGGTTGTAATATGACAGTTACATTGGAAGAAGGTAAAGTTATAAATGTTGAAGGGAACACTTGTAAAAGAGGAGAAGCATATGCTATAGCAGAATGTACTCATCCTACTAGAATATTGACAACTACTATGAGAGTACGTAATGGCAAGAATCCTCTTGTGTCAGTAAAGTCTGATAAGCCATTACCAAAAGAATCACTTTTTGATTGTATGAAAGCAATAAATAAAGTTGTTTTAGAGGCTCCTATGAAAGTAGGGGATATAGCTATTAAAGACATAGTAGAAGGAGTCAACATAGTACTGACTAGAGATGCAGATAAAACAAACTAAATAGTTTCAGCTAATAAAAGTGGTAAAACATATTTTATACTTAACTAACGTATAGGATATGTTTTATTTTTTTATTTTAATAAATTGATTCCTATTTTTTGTTCTTTTTTCAATACTTTTACTATATTTATAGATTGAATAATAATTTTATTGTATAATCAGTATGTAACTTGACTTTTCCAACTTCTATTTGATTCGGATGACTGCATGGATTTTATGTAATTTGGAAAGTTCTATATGTAAATTAAATGGACAGAAATATAAAATGGATTATATACATAAAAAATATATTAATTATAAAGAAGGGTGTATTATGAATAACTATTGGGATCAAGAAATCAACAACAACATACAGTACATTAAACAGTTGTCTAAACAGTACCCCACTATTAATTCAGCATGTACGGAAGTTATTAATCTTGAGGCTATACTTAACTTACCAAAAGGAACAGAACATTATCTTTCTGATATACATGGAGAATACGAAGCTTTTATACACGTACTTAACAATGCATCAGGCGTTATAAGAAGAAAAATCGATTATATATTCGACAATACCATTAGAGAGCATGAAAAAAGACGACTGGCAATGTTGATATATTATCCAGAACAGATACTAGAAAAAGTAAAAAACGAAGAAGAGAACTTGTTGGAATGGTATGAGATAACACTTCATAGGCTTGTTCTAGTTTGTAGAGAAATATCTTCAAAATATACTAGGTCTAAGGTAAGAAAAGCTCTTCCAAAAGATTTTGAGTATATCATTGAGGAATTGCTCCATGAACAACAAAGAGAAGTCAATAAACAGGAGTATTATGATGGAATTATCAATACAATAATTGAAATCAACCGGGCAGATAATTTCATGATAGCTATTTGCAGAGTAATACAAAGGTTAGCTATTGATAGACTTCATATAATTGGTGATATATATGATAGAGGACCTGGAGCACATATTATACTTGATAAACTGATGCAGCATCATTCCATAGATATTCAATGGGGTAACCATGATATTCTATGGATGGGAGCGGCAGCAGGGTCATTAGCTTGTATTGCAAGTACAATAAGGATATCTGCTAGATATGGTAACTTGAATACTATTGAAGAAGGGTACGGTATTAATCTATTACCACTAGCTACCTTTGCAATGGAATACTATAAGGATGATAATTGCAACAATTTTGATTTGGTGGTATCTGATAAAAGTGCATACACCTGTAAGGAAATCAATATTATTAAAAAAATCCATAAAGCAATATCTATAATACAATTCAAACTAGAGGGCAAGATAATACAAAGAAATCCTAATTTTATAATGAATGACAGGCTGTTACTTAATATGATAGATTATGAAAAAGGCATAATAAAAATAGCTGAAAAGACTTATAAACTCTCAGATAACTATTTTCCTACTATTAATCCCAAAAATCCATATGAACTGACTATCGAAGAAAAAGATGTTATGGAAAAATTAAGACTATCCTATAAAAATAATGAAAAATTGCAGAAGCATACAAGATTCTTGTTTTCAAAGGGCAGTATGTACCTGACATATAACTCTAATCTACTATTCCATGGTTGTATTCCTATGGATAAAAAAGGAGTATTCAATAAAGTTACCATAGATGGTGAAAGCTATGGTGGCAAAGAACTTATAGATAAGATAGAAATGTTGATCAGAGAGTATTATTTTAATAATAACAATGAACTTAACAATATTGATTATTTCTGGTATCTATGGACTGGACCTGATTCACCATTGTTTGGTAAAAACAAAATGGCTACTTTTGAAAGATATTTCCTTAATGACAAAGCTATCAAAAAAGAGGATAAGAATAGTTATTATAGATATAGGGATAGTGAGGATAAATGTAGAGAGATATTACAGGAATTTGGTATAAGTGAAGATAATTCTCATATCATTAATGGTCATGTTCCTGTGGAAGTAAAAAAAGGTGAAAGTCCAATAAAAGCTAAGGGTAAATTATTAGTTATAGACGGAGGTTTATCAGAAGCTTATCAACATATAACAGGTATAGCAGGATACACACTCATATATAATTCATATGGTCTTCTTATGGTTGCTCATGAGAAATTTGAATCTAAGAAAAAAGCAATTGATAATGAAAAAGATATTGTATCTTCATATCAGATATTAGAGAAGAACAATAAAAGGTTAAGAGTAAAGAATACGGATATAGGTAAAGAATTGAAGAAGGAGATTATAGGATTGAAGATGCTTCTTCAAGCATATCATAAAGGTATAATAAAAGAAAAATAGACAAAAGGAGTGTTACTAATGAAAATTGGCATGGGTTATGATGTACATAGATTAGTCGAAGATAGAAAATTGATTCTCGGAGGTGTTGAAATTCCATACGAGAAAGGTTTACTTGGACATTCTGATGCAGATGTTCTGGTTCATGCGATTATGGACGCTTTGCTGGGAGCAATGGGTAAGGGCGATATAGGTAAGCATTTCCCTGATACAGATAATAAATACAAATCAATATCCAGTCTGAAACTAATGGCACAAGTAAAAGAGTTACTTACTAGTGAAGGGTATAGTATAATAAACATAGATTCAACCATTATTGCTCAACGTCCTAAGATGGCTGGTTATATAGAAGAAATGAGGACCAATATAGCAGATGTTCTAAATATTGAAATAGAAAATATAAATATAAAAGCAACTACAGAAGAAGGCTTAGGATTTACTGGAGAGGGGCTAGGGATAGCTTCACAGGCTATTTGTCTGCTGAAATAAATTTAATGATAAAAGTTTATTGTAGATTAGCTGGTATAAATATTATATCAGCTTTTTTGTGCAAAAAATTAAATTGATACTATATCAAATAATAAAAAAGAATGCTTAATATACCAACGTTTATAAAATAAAATAGAAATATGTACCATAAGTGTATAAATAGGTCATATAAAAATATATAATTTCCTGTTATGATATAATTCAGAAATATATATTGTTTAGATAAATTTGCATATATAACTTCATTAGAACAAATGATTATTTATTGTGAGATAAAACTTAATAATATTAAAAAGAAGATAAGAATTAGATTGATAGTGAATATATTAGTGTATTGATTATTTTGATATTGATAAATTACTCTGTTTGAGGGAACTGCTCTACTATAGATATTGTCTCAAATAGTTTATATATCCTTACACAGATTTTTTATATTAGAGTAGTGCAAGTAATTTATTACTTTTTTGGGAAAGGAGGAATTCATTTAACAGGCTTGATATATGCTGAACAGTTTAGACTTTTTTAATCTACAAAAATTTATAATAATAATTAAAGGAGAAATTTAATGATTAAAAAATTGTTATGTTCTATGTTTACAACTGTTTTATTAGTAGGATTATTTGCATCTCATGTTAATGCTGCACTTTTGGATCAAGGACCAGTCGAGGCAAAACCATTGGTAATTCTTATGGACTTTCCTGATTACAGATATTCAGACTTTCTAGACAGAGAAGTAGAAGGGGACATTTTATCTTACAGTGATAATTATGAGGCAGCATATTATCAGGACATGTTATTTGGACCAGAAACATATGAGGGTAAGGATAATAAATATTTTATGACAATGAATAAGTATTTTAAGCTTGAGTCAAGAGAGCAGTATTCTGTTAATGGAGGTGTAGCTGGATGGTATACAGCTAAAAACAATGCACTTCACTATGGAAACACCCAAAAAGAAGCAAGCTGGTTAGTGGAAGAGGGAGCAGATGCCGTTTCTCAGGATACTAGCATTAAGTTAGCAGATTATGACGTTATTGACAAATCTGATTATGATAATGACGGAAATTATTATGAGCCAGACGGATTAATTGATACAGTTATTCTTGTTCATGCAGGAAAAGGAGAAGAGTGGTACAGTGGTGGATCAATTGGTGCAGAAGCTGCAATATGGCCTTTTCAGTCCAGTTTATCTGGTTATAGAGAAGATAAATCACCATACGAAGTAGTTGATACCAACGGGAACACATATAAATTTGAAGATTTTGTCATGGTTGAGCAGGATGCTCCAGTTGGACTTATAAGTCATGAATATGGGCATTCATTAGGACTTCCAGATTTATATGGTAATTCAGAACCTGTCCAAAACTGGACTACTATGGCTGGAGGGTCATATGCAGGATATCCAATAGGTTCTATGACAGTGGGTTATGGTGCATATTGTAGAGAACAGCTTCAAAAAGATCATGGAGGAGATTGGCAAAGGCAAAATAGAATTCACCTGGAGGATATTGGTTCTGAAGGTATGGATGTAACATTGATAGCAGCCAGTTCACAGAACTCAGGTACAGATGCTGTAAGAATAGACTTACCAGATAAGGTTACCACTATAGTAGAGCCATATAGTGGGGATAATACTTATTATGGTGGAAAAGAAGATGCTGCTTACCATTACATGACAACTAATCTAGACTTTACTGTAGACGCCAATAAGAATATACAATTGAAATTCAAGACCCAATATGATATTGAAGAAGATTGGGATTATGGCTATGTACAGGTTAGAGAAGAAGGTACCGAAGAATGGACAGCAATTGAGGGTAATATAACAACTACTGAGAATCCAAACATAGACGAGGGCGACTTCTTAAGAAATCCTGGTCATGGTATAACAGGAAACTCTGGTGGTAATTGGGTAGATGGAATATTTGATATTAGTGATTATGCAGGAAAGAAAATAGATCTAAGAATAGGCTATGGTACAGACGGAAATACTCAAGGAACTGGATTCTTTGTGGATGATATTAGAATCACAGTGAATGATGAAGAAGTATTCTTTGATGATGCTGAGGGCGAGTTAAGATTTGTACTTGATGGATTTGAAGAGAGTAATGGTGTTTTCATAGCGGAAAATTATTACTTGATTGAATGGCGTAATCAAGATGGGTCAGATGAAGGATTAAAACAATCTTATTATTATTCTGATACAACTCCATACGATCCAGGACTTCTCATATGGTATATTGATAGAACTTACGGTACATTAGACAGACTTTCTCAAGATGGAGAAGCTAACCCAGGGCATGTTTCAGTGGGTATAGTTGATGCTGATCAAGAACCTGTCATATGGAAATATCCAAATAAGCCAGAAATGAATGTTGACAAAGTAGAATATCAGATGCATGATGCAGCATTTAGTTTGAGAAATGGAGCAGAGTATTTTATTCAATGGAATGAAGTTCAAACCATAGATGTAAATACTAATACCATATATCCTATATTTAATGATAGCAGAGATTATTCTAGTCCAGATAATCCTGCAGGTGGTTTGATTCTACCACAACATGGCATTAAAATTCTAGTGACAGAAGAAAATGCTGATAGAAGTGAAGCAAAAATCCATATCATGAATGTTCATAATGTAGTGCCACAAAGAGCTGAACCTAAAGACATAAAAATACAAAATGTACGTATTGCATTAGAACAAGTAACAGATGTGGAGATATTAAATGATTTGGTTATTGTGGAAGCCAGTGGAGATTTAGGTACTAAAGGATATATAGGATACATTGATGAAAATGAAGATGAAAAAGTTGTTCAGTTGGAGCTTCAAGATGGTAAGTATGTAGGAACACTTAGCGATCAAATATTCCCTAATGACCTTGATTGGAGAGTTAACTTTATTGCTCTTGAAGATTCCCAAGGTGGTATGAAGGCAATCTATAATTCAGAAGTACATGACTATGGAGTAGATTTAAGTTCTGGAAACATATCAGGTTCAACATCATATGTTAAAAGCTTAGAAATGATAGCTGTAATTAAAGAAAATACTAGTCTAGGTTTTGGATTGATAGGGACTCTTGATAATGGAAATAATGCTTCAGAAAGTGATTTGAGCAAAGTGGAATGGTCAAGTTCTGATGAGTCTGTTGCAAACGTAGACAGCCAAGGTATAGTAACTGGAATGACAGAAGGCAACGCAACAATTACAGCAAAATTAGGAGGAGTAACTACCAGTTATAAAGTAATGGTAGTATCAAATAGTAGTACTGTCCATATAACTAATGAAACTGAACCCAATAATACTTTTTCTGATGCAAATGGACCAATTGGGAATAATCAAATGGTATCAGCATCATATATTGACGGAGACAATGCAGATTACTACAATTTTGACGTCCTATCTCATGACACAATCAAAATAACTGTAACAGGGGATGGTAATATGGGATTTAATTGGCTTCTTTTTAAAGAATCTGATCAAAGTAATTACGTAGACTATCCTGATACTGGAGGAAATATACTGGAAGGCTCTTACGAAGCCGTGCCTGGTAAATATTATTTGAAAGTATATAAACATACTGGTAACAGTGGAACATATACAGTAAATATAGATGGAGCGTTAAAATAATATAAATCAAAAACACTATAACTGGCAAATGCTGGTTATGGTGTTTTTTCATATAAACCTTATTAATTAAGATATGTATTGTTTGTATAATGCTTTATTTAATAAATGATATTAAATTAAATGAAAAACATAATATAAAATAAAAAAAAATAACAATGATAATATGTATAGTGAAATTACAGTTTATTTTGTGTAAACCAAAGTAAAAATATAGTATAAAATGTAAAATAAAATAATAATATTGTATATAAGGTAATAATACCTTTTAATATCTTTAAATTCATGATATAATATCATAAGCACAATAAAAGCGAGAGGAGAATTTTATGGGACTACTACAAGGTTTAGCAGGTAATCTTACTGAAATGCCAAAAGAAGAATTAGAAAAAAAGTATGGTTTGTATCTAATAGAAGGTGAAGAAATCGAGATTGGTTATAAACTAGTTCGTGATGTAATTATATTTACCAATATTAGAATTTTGGATTTTGATAGCCAAGGTGCTACTGGTAAAAAAACTCGAGCTGAGTCAATACACCTTAATACAATATTTCATGTTACTGCTGAAACAGCGGGATTTGGAATAGACGATAGTGAAATTACAGTTTCTTACATAACATCACCATATTTCAGAGCTAATTCTATAACAACCAACAGCAAAAAATTTGAGTTTCCCAAAAAATATGATATCAGTCCACTTTATAGAAAATTAGAAATGATATCCATCGAAAATATGGATAGAATTAATGGTATAGGTTAACGATTATAATACCTTAAGAATATTAGGGTTATGAATTAATGAAAACATCTTTGTGTAGTAAAACTGCTACTTAAAGATGTTTTTTTTATGTGCAATATATTATATACAATTATAAAAGGTTTTAAAACAATAGCTAGAAATTTACTGATTTCCCTTGACTAGTTTCCTAAATAGTTATACATTTATTATATAAAGGTAACACGTGTTACCCTATCCTAATGATGGTCTTATAGAATAATTGAAATCTAAGCCTTCTTTTTATGGGGAGGTTATAATATCATAGATTATTTCAAAATTAGGAGGTATTTATGAAAGGGAAAATGGAGGTTGAATGGAACAATGTAGAAGTTATTGGGGTTAACAAAGAGCTACCACATATTGTCGCTTTGCCTTACGACAATATTGAGGAAATTATTAATGATAAGGAATCCAGATGGAAACGGTGTTTAAATGGAAGATGGTATTTTAAATGGGTTGCCAAACCGTCTGACCGTGAGGCTGATTTTTACCAAAGAGACTACGATGTACATAAATGGGAACAGATTGAAGTGCCTTCCAATTGGCAATTAAAAGGGTACGGAAAGCCCATGTATCTCAATACAAGATATCCTACTAGTATTAAACTAAAAAATATACCAAATATAAGTACTGAATATAACCCAGTAGGAGCATATAAAAGAAAGTTTAATATTGATGAAGAATGGTTGGAAAGAAATGTTTTCATCAACTTTTCAGGTGTTAACTCAGCTTTTTATCTTTGGGTCAATGGACAGAAGGTAGGTTATTCCCAAGGGTCTTTCACTCCTGCTGAATTTAATATTACCTCATATGTAGAACTTGGGGAAAATGATATAGCTGTAGAGGTTTATAGATGGTGTGATGGGAGCTATCTAGAAGACCAAGACATGTGGCGGTTATCAGGTATATTTAGAGATGTAAATTTGATAAGCAGACCTAAAGAAGAAATAAAAGATTTTTACGTTTATTGTGATTTGGATAATGATTATAAAGATGCAACTTTGACTATTGATGCTAAGGTAGAATGTGAGTATTATAGTCAGCAACGACTGGTTGAAGTTAAAGTTCTTGATAATGAACATAATGAAATATATGGTGATACAAAATATGTCCATGGGGACTTGATTAGATTTACAAGTAAGTTGAGCAATCCTTATAAATGGACGGCAGAAACACCATATCTATATAAGGTTATTGTGGGCTTATTGGATAATGAGAATAACAGAATTGATCTTCGCTATTGCCAATTTGGATTTCGTAAGATTGAAATAAAAAATAATGGGCTATATATAAATGGAAAGTCTGTGCTTATTAAAGGTGTAAACCGCCATGAATTTCATCCGGATCATGGGCACGCAGTACCATATGCTAGGACAGAAGAAGATATTCGACTATTGAAAGCTAATAATGTCAATGCCATTCGTACCTCTCATTACCCTAATAATCAATGGTTCTATGAGTTATGTGATATCTATGGCATGTATGTTATGGACGAATGCAACTTAGAAACTCATGGTATTCGAAATAAAATTCCAGCTAGCAAAAGAGAATGGATTAAGCCCTGTGTTGATAGAATGAAAAGGATGGTTGAACGAGATAAGAATCATCCCTGCATAATTTTTTGGTCTCTTGGAAATGAAGCTGGGACAGGAAGCATCTTCAAAAAGATGAGAGAGGCTGCTTTGAAAATTGATTCTACAAGACCAATACACTATGAAGGAGATCATAAATTAGAATATACTGATGTATTTAGTATGATGTATGCCACCACACAGCAGGTGAATAAAATTGGACAGAATAAGTCTGTACGAGTTGGAATAGGTGAAAACACAGGTCTCCTAGGTCATAAAGTAACACCAGAAAAGTATAAGAGCAAACCATTCTTACTTTGTGAATATGCCCATTGTATGGGTAACAGTCTTGGAAATTTCAAAGATTATATGGAAGCTTTTGAGAAATATGAAAGGTGTATAGGAGGTTTCATTTGGGATTTTTCTGACCAAAGTATACGTAAAAAATCTATAGACGGTAAAGATATATGGACATATGGAGGAGATTTCAGAGACTATCCCAATGATTATAATTTTTGCGGTAATGGTATTGTAGCAGCAGATAGGACTCCTCATCCTGCTCTCTATGAAGTAAAGAAAGTTTACCAAAATATTGATGTAGAAGATGTAGATGTACAAAAAGGTGTAATTAATATAAGAAACAAATATAATTTCATTGATTTATCATTTGTAAAATTAGTCTGGGAAATAATAGAGGATGGTTTTGTAATATTAAAAGGTGAGCTTAATGTAGATGATATTCTACCTAATGAAGTTAAACAAATACAACTAAATTACAATAACTATGAATTCAAAAAACATAAGGAATACTACCTGAATGCTAGATTCCAATTAAAAGATAAAGCTCCTTGGATGGATGCTGAAGAGGTAATTTCATGGTCTCAAATAAGATTCAACAACGTAACCCTTATTAAAAACCATAAAGTCAATAATAGCAGTGATAATATAATCACTAAAAATAATAGCAATGAAATAATTTTATACAATGATAAATTCCATGCAATCATAAATAAGAAAAGTGGTGGAATAAATTCACTTAAGTATAATAATAAAGAATTATTATGTGAAGAATTAAAACCTAATTTTTGGAGAGCACCAATAGATAATGACATGTTCTATACATTAAAAGATATATTTACAATCCTAAAAAGAATGAATATAGGGCAGAGGTGGAAAAAGGCTACTGATAATAGAAAGGTAGAAAATATTGTTATTAATGAGGAAGATGATAATGTAAGAGTTATTGTCAAGTCAAGAGTATTCAGTACTGAAGATGGATTAACAACTACGTATACCTTTTATACTGATGGAGCAGTTAAAGTGGAAAATCATCTTGTTCCAATTAAAAATATGGTAAGATTCGGAATGCAAATGGCTGTCAAAAAAGATTATAATATCATGACTTGGTATGGCAGAGGCTTTCACGAATCATATGTAGATAGGAAAGAAAGTGCAATGGTAGGTGTCTATAGTGCACCTTGCGAGGATTTGGTTCATGACTATTTGGTACCACAAGAAAATGGAAATCGTACTGACATAAGATGGGCTAAGATAACTAACAAAAAACAAGAGGGCATTAAGATTATGGATATAACAGGAGAGTTTATAAATATGAGTATGTGGCCTTATACCATGAAGGATTTGGAGGAAACAACACATAGCTATAAACTACCTAGAAGAGATTTCAATACTATAAATATTGATTATGGTCAAAGAGGGGTTGGAGGAGATCTACCTGCTATGGCATATCTAAAAGAGCCTTATAAATTATTACCATATAAAAAATATTATTATGGTTTTATTATCATTCCAATTAAGCTGATTGAATAGGTTTATAGGGCAGAAAGGATATTTTAATGAGAGTTGATGAGTTATACACCGATGAAAAATTAGATAAAAGAGATATGACAAGAAATAGAATAGTAAATGCATCACTAGAATTATTTTTAAGTGATGGTTTTAGAGATACAACTATGGCTAGGATAGCTAAGGAATCAGGCATAAGCAGAAAAACCTTATATGAGTATTTTAAAAGTAAAGAAGAGATTACAACTATAATTGATATGTGTCTAATTAGAGAGTATAATAGGATAATGGAAGAAGCAATGCCGAAATTATGTGGTAATGGTTATAATAAGTTGAAACAATATTTTAGTATCATAGATAATAACATTGATAATTTTAAAGATACAATTATGTTTACAGGTATATATGACTACAATGTAAAAACTAATGAAATTAATTCATCCCTAAGAGATGAGTTCTATGACACTATTAAACAAGCAACAGGGTATTTAACTGAAATATTGAAACAAGGTATTGAAGACGGGTCAATAAAAGATTATATAGACCCTCATTTGACAGCTAACACCATAGGAGATTCTTGGTTAAGCCTAGCCCAAAGAGTATTCAGAAGACATAAAAGCCTGGACATGTCCGAAGAAGAATGCAGAAAAATGATTACTCTCCAATTATCCTTGTTTTTAGAAGGGTTGAAGGCATAAAATATTTGATTGACAATAGACAAAAAAAGGTGTATATTTTTATTGGCATATGCTATAAAAAGACAGATATTTATAGTTATATAATGCCAAAAAGAGTTCATAAGCAGAACATTTGTAATTTTTAATATAAAAGTAAATAAAATGATAGGAGTGATTTAAAGTGGCATCATGTGATACATGTGCATCAAATGGTAATTGCAGTGATAGCAAGAAAGAAAATTGTATGGTAGAAAATAATCCTATTAATAATGTTAAAAATATTATAGGAGTCATGAGTGGAAAAGGTGGAGTAGGTAAATCTACAGTATCTGTAATGCTTGCTAACGACTTGGTTAGAAAAGGATATAAAGTAGGATTGTTAGATGCAGATATAACTGGACCAAGTATCCCAAGATTATTAGGTCTACAAGATAAAAGAGCAGCAGTACTTGAGACAGGTATTTTACCAGTTATTGCTGAAAATGGATTAAAAGTTATGTCACTCAACTTCTTGATTGATGAAGAAAATACACCTGTTATCTGGAGAGGTCCAATCATCTCTGGAACAGTAAAACAATTTTGGACAGACGTACTATGGGAAGACTTGGATTATCTAGTAGTTGACTTGCCACCAGGAACTGGTGATGTAGCACTTACAGTTATGCAGGTAATGCCTATCACTGGAGTAGTAATGGTTTCTGTACCTCATGATATGGTATCTATGATTGTAGAAAAAGCTATCAACATGACTAAGAAAATGGACGTAGATGTTATTGGCGTCATTGAAAACATGAGCTATATCAAATGTCCAGATTGTGGCAAAACTATTAAAATGTTTGAAGGTAATACAGAGGAATTCTTAGATAAAATGGGTATTAAATTATTAGGTGAACTACCAATGACTAAGGAAATTGCAAGAGATGGTATTAATAAGTCAGATGAAATAGCTAAGATGTTCGAAAAAATAACTGATGGAATAATTAAAGAATAATCGTATGCCAAGACCAAAAAAGTGTAGAAAAGTGGACTTTTTTCCTGAGTATACCTATTTTAAGCCTAGAGGCAGATCTGACCAGCAGTTGGAAGAAGTTATTCTGAATATAGAAGAATTAGAGGCCATGAGACTGAAGGATATCGAGAAATTAAATCAAGAGAAATGTGCAGAAAAAATGCATGTCTCAAGACAAACTTTCCAAAATATTATTGATAGTGCTAGGCAAAAAGTTACTAAAGCTTTGACTAGCGGTATGGCAATAAATATTACAGGAGGCATTTACTGCACTAAAAAATGTAAAGTGATCTGTAAAGATTGTAATCATGAATATGAGTTTGACTTTACAAAATCAGCTCAATGCCCTAAATGTAAATCAACCAACATATATTGTAAAAAGAAGCAACAAATATGTAACAGAATAAACAAATAGTATGCTAGCAATAATTCAACCACCCAAAATATATATTAAGGAGCCGTAATAAGGCTTCTTTTTTTCGCACCAATAATACTGTAATAACTCTAATTTCCGCTTTAACCACTTTAAAAAGTTTATTAATCGCAAAATAATCTTTATAAAATAAAATTAATTTCCCTTTCGCTTTTATTATAAATTGCTTTTTGTTATAATAGCAATGTAATATTTTACCTTACTATGAACATAAATAGAACTTGATATATATGATGGATGATTTTAATAAATCTGTCTTATATAATGGATGCTTACTAAATTATAGTAAAAAACGAATATGGTGCTGTCTTAAAATATATTATAATATCTGTGTTTTAAGACAACCCCATAAATACTATGCGGGGTGGTTAAATGAATATTTCAGTAGAATCAATGAGCATAATCAACAATATATTTGATAATGCTTATGAAAATGGAAGAAAGACTCTATACGAACATGAAGTTTATATGATTTTAAAGAGCATAGGACTTGATGTTCCAAAATTCGTATTCGTAAAGAATTCAGATGAATTGACTGAAAAGATGTTAGAAAAATTCGGTCGTGATATTGTAGTTAAAATTGTTTCATCAGATATTTCCCATAAACAAAAATTAGGTGGGGTAAAAGTAGTAAAGAATCATGAAACATTATATGTAGGTTATGTATTGGATAAAATGCGCAAAGAAGTTCTTTCGCATTTTGAACAAGAACCAAATATCGAAGGCTTCCTAATTGTAGAATTCATTCCTCATACACAAAGTATAGGATATGAAGTACTTATTGGTTCAAAAGACGATTCATCATTCGGTCCAGTAATAACATTTACAAAAGGTGGAGATGATGCAGAATTTTTTGCTAAATATTATGATCCTGCTAATCTATTCCTTCCTCCTTTCAGGTATAATAAAGCCTTAGAACTTGTTAATGATTTGAACATTTGTCATAAATTCAAGGATATCGGTCATGAAGAATATCTTGAGCTAATGGCAAAAGCAGCAAGTTTGATAAGTTCATTCGCTTTTCACTATTCAAATGCTAGCAAAGAGAAGACTAAGTATATTGTGAAAGCTCTTGACATTAATCCATTTGTAATAACAAAAGACAACAGATTCATTGCTGTAGATGGATTTGCACAATTTGAAAAAGTGGAAGACAATAAAGAAGTAATGAAAGAAGCTAATGTGAGAAATATAGAACCATTCTTTAATCCAAAGGGAATAGCTGTTATTGGTGTTTCCGCAAATCCGGATAAACATAGTATGGGAAGAGAGATAGCAAAACTCTTGCATGACCTTGGTAGAGAAGATATATATTTCGTTAATATAAAAGGTGGAAAAACCGTTATTGGTGATAAAGAATATCAGCTATATAAAAGTATAGATGAAATACCAGTTGAAACTGAATTAGCTGTTTATGTAGCTAAAGCAAAATATGTGTTCTCATTCTTTGAAGAAATGAAAACCAATATACCAAAATCAGTAGTACTCATTCCAGGTATTCCTTCTGATATGAAGTATGAGCAGTTCAAGGAAAATTTGTCAAAAGTAATGCCGGAAGATGTGAGGGTCATTGGACCAAACTGTATGGGTGTTTTCTATGGAGATGATGAAAATAATCCAGGAGTGAATACATTATTCATTGATGAAGAAAGATTGGAATTGAATACATGTGAAGATAGTAATACTGTATTCTTGACTCAAAGCGGTGGTATGGCTCTTACCCTTATTGATAAATTCAGTCATTTGAAAATATTCAAATCAGTAGTCAGTTTCGGTAATAAATATGATGTCAAGATTGTTGATCTAATTAAGTATTTTGCTCCAAAAGAAGATATCAGTAATATAGCCCTTTATGTTGAAGGTTTTGACCAAGGGGAAGGTAGAAAATTCTATGAATTAGCAAAAGACATAGATAAACCAATTATCATATATAAATCTGGTAAAACAGATGCAGGAGCTAAGGCAGCAGCTTCCCACACTGCAGCTATGACAGGTGATTATGACGTGTTTAAGGCTGTATGTGAGCAAGCAGGAGTCATTCTCATTGATGATATTAAAACATATTATGATTGTATAAAAGCCTTTTCTCTACTTGCTGACAAAAAGGTAAAAGGAAGAAAAGTAGCAGGTGTGGTTAACGCAGGTTTTGAAGCTACTATAGCAGCTGATGAATTAGGTAACTTGGAGTTAGCAACTCTCAGTGAAGAAACTAATGAAAAATTAAAGCAGCTTAACTATCATGGACTTATAGATACATCTTCTTCAATAATCGATGTAACTCCAATGACTGAAGATGTTCTATATGCTAAATATATAGAGGCTATAATTCAGGATGATGCTGTAGATGCTATGTTCGTAAGTATTGTACCACATGCAAATGATCTGAGAGCTTTACCTAACGCATGTTATGATGATGACAGTTTAGCTAATACGCTTGTAAGGTTAGTTAAAAAATATAATAAACCTATTACAGTCTCTGTTAATGCTGGTAAGTTTTATCGTGAATTCGTATCAATCATGGAAGAAGGTAAAGTAGCTGTATACGATGATATAAGATCATCAGTAAAAGCTTTGGATACTTTTGTATCTTATAATACAGGAATCAAAAAATAATTATGTGTTTAATCTATAAAATTAAGAGGTAGATGTTATACCTCTTTTTTTTATGCTCTTATTGACATTAATCAATAGTATAGTATAATAAAGTTACAAATAAATTATTAATAGTTACATATATGATACTAAGGAGTGATATTATGAAGAGAAAACCAAATATTTTATTCATATTTTCAGATCAACAGAGATGGGATACAGTTGGGTGTTATGGACAGCCGTTAGATATAACCCCTAATCTGGATGATTTAGCTAAGGATGGAGTAAGAATAGAAAATGCCTTTACCTGTCAACCTGTTTGTGGTCCTGCAAGAGCATGTTTGCAAACTGGTAAATATGCTACAGAGACTGGTTGCTATCGTAACGCAATTGCTTTACCATTAGATGCAAATACAGTTCCTAGATACTTATCACAAGCTGGTTATGAAGTGGGATATGTAGGTAAGTGGCATTTGGCTTCCACAGGATATGATTCCAATGAAGACATTGGTGAGGTGTGTAATTATGAAACAACAGCTATCCCTCCAGAAAGAAGAGGGGGATATAAAGACTATTGGGTAGCAGCAGATGTACTAGAATATACTTCCCACGGTTATGACGGCTATATGTTCAAAGATATGGAAAAAGTAGAGTTCAAAGGCTATAGAGTAGATGCTACAACAGATTTTGTACTTGACTATTTGGATGGTTATACTGGAGAAAAACCATTTTTCTTATTTACATCATACATTGAACCACATCATCAGAATGATCGTAACCGATATGAAGGTCCTGATGGGTCAAAAGAAAGATTTAAAGATTATGTACCACCAAAAGACTTGGTTTGTAATACTGAAAAAGGTGATTGGGAAGAAAATTATCCAGATTATCTAGGGTGCTGTGCAAGTCTTGATGAGAATGTAGGAAGAATAAGAAAGAAATTAAGAGAATTAGGATTGGAAGAAGATACTCTTATTATTTATACCAGTGACCATGGTTCACATTTTAGAACAAGAAACAAGGAATATAAACGAAGTTGTCATGAAAGTGCAATAAGGGTTCCAATGATTCTTAATGGACCAGGGTTCAGAGGTGGAAAAGTCGTTAAAGAACTGGTTAGCTTAATTGACCTGCCAGCTACAATCCTTAATAGTGCAGGAGTTGAGCAACCTGAGGATATGCAAGGATACCCAATTCAAGAAGTAGTTGATGGGAAAGAGGTCAAGTGGCAGCAAGAAGTGTTTTTACAGATTAGCGAGAGTCAATTGGGCAGAGCAATAAGGACAGACAAATGGAAATATTGTGTTACTGCACCAGATAAATCAGGAGGAATGGATTCCCATAGTGATACATACGTTGAAACTTTTTTATATGATTTGGAAAAAGACCCATGTGAATTAACCAATCTTGTTAAAGACCCTGCTTATGTTAAAGTCAGAGAAGAATTGGCTAGTAGATTGATTAAGAGGATGAAAGAGGCTAAGGAAGAAGAACCAGTAATTTTATCTGCAAAATAATAAAAATTGTTATATAATAATCCTATATGTACTATTGAAAAAATAATCAGAGGTGACTATATAATGGAACAAAAGAGTGTAGCTCCAGCATTGACAAGAGGTTTAACCATACTTGAAATAGTAGCAAGAGAAGGAGCCATAGGATTTAATGAGCTAAAGGAAAAGATGGATTTACATGCTACTACAGTCAATCGGCTTATAAAAGTCTTGATGGACAAGGAATATCTTGCTAAAGACCAAAATAATAAATATACCCTTGGTATAAAGTTTTTAAATCTATCCAACCAAGAAACTTTTTGGAATAAAATAATACAAAAATTGCATAATAGTATGAAAGAGATAAATGAAAAGTATGGTATAACTGTATTGTTGACATCATTGGACAAAGATAAAGCCACCGTAATCTATAAGATAATTGAGTCCTCCAATCTAGGTATGCTTGAAGTTGGAAATACCCATTATGACTTGATGAATTTTCCATGGGGAATTTTATATATAGCTGAGCAGGATAAAGAAAAACAAGAAGAATTAATTAAAAAGTCATATGCTGATCCATCTCGTAATATGAATGTAGTTGATAGAAAAGATATTGACAAATTAATTGTTGAGGCTGATATAGAAAAACATGTGGATGATAAAGGCTGGTTTTTTAATGGCAGGAGATTTGCTGTCCCTATTTTCTTGTCAAACGGCAAATTGATAGGCGCACTATGCTCTGGTTCAAATAAAGAAAATCTTAAGGATATCTCTATTGAAGATGTAATCAATGATATGAAAAAAGCGGTAGAAGGTTTATAAATTTATTCTTGACTAATTAATAAAGGTAATATATTATTAAGTTAACAAAAATTAAAACACAACATATAATAATAGTAATTAATAGACAACCTAGGTTAATTAATCATAAAAAAGAATATGGAACATATAATTTAGAAGCTTTGATAGGAAGAGTAGTTAAATGAATCTTAAAAGAGATGGAGTGTCACCGGCTGAGAGCATTCCTTAAGTGAAGTTGAATGAAGTGCATCCTTGAGCTTGTCCAGTGAAATAGTAGTAGCTGGGTACGGTGCTGACCGTTATACAGCCTGAAGTTGGAATAAATATATTTATTCAAGAAGAGTGGAACCGCGGAATAACTTCGTCTCTTATTTAATTAGGAGATGGAGTTTTTTTATTACAAATTATTGGAAAACTTTACTTAAGAAGTTTCTTTGATTTCGTTACGTTACTGAGTCATTTGACTTAATATGTACAACAAGGAGTGTGATAATATGGGATTGATAAAATATATCAAAGAAGAGATAAATGTAATTAAAGATAGAGACCCGGCTATAAAATCTACATCAGAAGTATTCCTTTATGGTAGTTTCAAAGCGATAATGAGTTACAGATTAGCTAATTCACTATTTAGAAAAAAACACTATTTCTTAGCTAGATGGGTTTCTCAAAGAGCGGCAAGAAAAACGGGAATAGAAATTCACCCGGGAGCCACAATTGGAAAAAATCTATTCATAGACCATGGACATGGAGTGGTCATAGGTGAAACTTGTGAGATTGGTGATAATGTGACAATATATCAAGGAGTTACACTAGGTGGAACAGGAAAAGAACATGGAAAGAGACATCCAACCATTGGGAACAATGTTATGATAAGTGCTGGGGCTAAGGTATTAGGTTCATTCACAATTGGTGACAACTGTAGAATAGGAGCAGGGTCAGTTGTACTTAATGAAGTGCCGCCTAACTGTACAGTTGTTGGTATACCTGCAAGGGTTGTTCGCAGAAACAATGAAAAAGTATCTCCATGTGATACTCTGGACCAAACACATCTGCCAGACCCTGTTAGAATGGAAATGTGCAAATTGTTAACAAGAATAGAACGATTAGAACAAAAGGTAGCATCAATACCACCTGAAGATTACTTCAAATTATTTAACCGTGAAAAATTTAGCAGATAAAACATATTAAATAGAGAAGGGAAAGGATAAAATGAAATTATATAATACTTTAACTAACAAAAAAGAGACATTTGAATCAATCGAGAAAGGCAAGGTAAGAATGTATGTTTGTGGTCCAACAGTATATAACTATATTCATATAGGAAATGCTAGACCATTGATAGTGTTTGATACGGTCAGAAAATATTTTGAGTATAAAAATTATGATGTTATCTACGTTTCCAATTTTACTGATATAGATGATAAAATAATCAAGAAAGCCAATGAAGAAGGGGTAGATTATAGCGAGATATCAAGTAAGTATATGAAAGAATTCTTAATTGATTCTGAGGGATTGAATGTTAAACCAGCTACTATTTATCCAAAAGCAACTGAAGAAATAGATGACATGGTCAAGATGATTGAGCAGCTAATTGAAAAAGGTTATGCTTACGAGGTTAATGGCAGTGTCTATTTTGAAACAAAAAAATTCAAACCATATGGTAAGCTATCCAATAAGAATCAAGAGGACTTGGAAGCAGGAGCTAGGATTGCTGTTGATACAGAAAAGAGAAATCCAATGGACTTTGTTTTATGGAAGCCAAAGAAAGAAGGAGAGCCTGCATGGAAATCACCTTGGGGTGAAGGTAGACCTGGATGGCACATAGAGTGTTCAGTAATGGCTAAAAAATATCTTGGAGACAGTATAGATATTCATGCTGGTGGAGAAGACCTTGTTTTCCCACACCATGAAAATGAAATAGCACAAAGTGAAGCTGTTAATGATAAGCAATTCTCTAAATACTGGATGCACAACAGATTTGTCAATGTAGATAATAAGAAGATGTCAAAATCTCTAGGTAATTTCTTCACAGTTAGAGAAATAGTTGATGATTTTTCATATGATGTGGTAAGATTCTTTATGCTGAACGTCCATTATAGAAGTCCTATCAATTTCAGTAGGGATCTAATGCAAGCTGCAGCTAACGGACTTGAAAGAATTCAAACAAGTAGAGATAATCTAGAGCATTTATTAAAGAATGCCCAAGCAGACGATTATAATGAAAAAGAATTAATATTTAATGAACAAAAAGAATTGGAAAAATATAAAATAAAATTTGAAACTGCTATGGAGGATGACTTCAATACTGCAGATGCTATATCAGCTATATTCGAATTAGTCAAATTCGCTAATAAGAATACTGATTCAGATTCTTCTAGAAAATTTATTCAAGATATTATTATACTAATTGATGAACTATGTGGTATACTAGGAATAGTAAGTAAGAAAAAGGAAATTTTACTAGATGAGGAAATAAATGATCTAATTGAAAAGAGACAACAAGCACGTAAAGATAGAGATTTCGCATTAGCGGATAAAATAAGAGATGATTTAAAAGACAAAGGTATTATCCTTGAAGACACACGTGAAGGTGTACGTTGGCATAGAGGATAATAGGTTACTTATGAGAAAGGAATGGAATTGATGCAAGATTTTATTGACTACTTTAAAGATAGTCTTGATATAAAAGACGTAAATCCTAAGCAATATTCACCTTTAGTTCTTGCATATATTGGAGATAGTGTATATGATTTGATAATCAAATCAAAAGTTATAGCAGAGGGTAATTCACCTGTTAATAGACTCCATAAAAAAACAAGTAATTATGTAAAAGCGTCAGCTCAAGCAAAAATGTTTAGAGAAATCGAAGACATATTGACTGAGGAAGAATTTAACATATATAAAAGAGGAAGAAATGCTAAGTCGGGTACAGTACCCAAGAATGCTGATTTGATTGACTACAGAGTTGCAACTGGTTTTGAAGCATTGATTGGTTTTCTATATTTAGATAATAGATTCAAAAGAATCATTGAATTGATTGTTAGAGGAGTAAAATAATGACTACACAAACGAAAACATTTGTAAAAGGGGCAATGATTCTTTCACTTGCAGGTTTGATCGCAAAGATATTCAGTGCTCTATATAGAATTCCTTTAGCTTACTTGGTTGGAACAGAAGGGATTGGCTATTATACTACTGTGTATCCATTATATTCATTATTGGTTTCGGCATCTTTAGTAGGAATACCCAATGCCCTATCAAAACTTACGTCAGAGAAAATAGCTAAGGAAGATTATTATAATGCACATTATATTTACAAATATTCAATGATAATAATTAGCATATTCGGTGCATTTATATCATTGTTCATGGTACTTGGTGTAGATCAGATTATTAATATGGGCGATTGGCCAAGTGAATCTAGATACGTAATATTTGGACTAGCTGTATCGCCAATATTTATATCTATCACAGGAGCTTTCAAAGGATATTTTCAAGGTATGCAGATAATGGTACCTACTGCTATGACTCAGATAATAGAAAATATAACAAAAGTGGTATTAGGTATAGGTATTACTTATATGTTAATACAAATGAATCATAGTGTACCATATTCGGTTGGCGGAGCTGCACTTGGAACATCCCTTGGATTTTTAGTATCCACATTATTTATTATCTTGTATTATATTAGGAAAAGAAAAGATATAAATAAACAAGTGATGGCAACAGCAAGGAAGAAGCATATAAGATTTGGTGAAGTTGCCAAAAAGCTCATTGTGATTGCTATACCTATTACAATTGTTTCGGCTGCGTATTCTATAATGAATTTAATAGATTCAAGCACCATATATAAAAGGTTGGGTGCAATATTTATTGACAAGCAACAAGCTGTTGATATGTATGGACAGATGGGTAATGCTTTTACCATAGTCAATGTACCTTTGACAATAAGTTTAGCTCTAATGATTAGTATTGTTCCTGCTGTATCAGTTGCTGTAGCTAAGAATAATACTGCTGATTTAGTAGCTAAGATAAAATTGGCAATCAGATTTGCTCTTTTACTTGCTTTACCAGCAGCAGTGGGTCTTTTTTTACTAGCTGAACCCATTATGGAATTATTATATCCAACTTCTGCAGGATATGAATATCTTATGTTGTATGCTGTCTGCTTAATATTTATAATCTTAGGACAGGCATTAGCAGGTATACTACAAGGAATGGGTAAATATTTTTTCCCATTAGCATCCCTTGCAATAAGTGTAGTTATAAAAATTATTATAAACTATTCTCTAGTAGCAAGTGATCTACAATTAAAAGGAGCAATCATAGGCTCAATATGCTATTATGTGGTATATGTCATATTGAATTATTTGATGATAAAGAGAGAAACTAAACTTAAACTTAATGTTATCAAGATAGTTATTAAACCCATACTATCAGCAGGAATTATGGGATTAGGTGTTTATGTAATTTATCATGGTATGTATAAGCTCATTAACAGTAATACAATATCAACTCTTCTAGCAATTATATCTGGAATGATAATATATGTAATTATGCTTATATTGACTAGAACTTTGCAGGAAGAAGATTTTGCATTTATCCCTAACAATGAAAAAATAATACAAAAACTAAAAAGTATGAAACTTATTAAATGACAAGAGAGGAATAGTAATGGATAATACGGAATTGATTCTAGAAGGAAGAAATGCTGTAACAGAAGCATTAAAAGCTGATAGAAGTATAGATAAGATTTTTATTATAGATGGTAAGCATGATGGACCAATCAAAAAGATTGTCTCTGAGGCTAGAAAAAAGAACATAATCGTAAATTTTGTAAGTAAAGATAAATTAAATGATATTTCGGTAACTAAAAAGCACCAAGGAGTCATAGCTTATGCCGCAGCATATGATTATGTAGATGTAAAAGATATGATAAAATATGCTAACGACAAAGGTGAAGCACCTTTTATATTGATTCTTGATAGCATTGAAGATCCCCATAATCTAGGAGCTATACTAAGAACTGCTAATATTGCGGGAGTTCATGGGGTGATAATACCTAAGAGAAGAGCGGTAGGATTGACAGCTACTGTTGCTAAAACATCAGCTGGTGCTATTGAGCATACGAGGGTAGCTAGAGTAACCAATGTAGCTAGAACCATTGATGATCTAAAGAAAGAGGGTTTCTGGATAGCTTGTGCTGATATGGATGGAGAACTTATGTATAATGTTGATTTGAAGGGTTCTCTTGCCATAGTAATTGGTAACGAAGGCGAAGGAGTATCTAGGAATGTAAAAGAAAAATGTGATTTTATAGTTAAGGTACCAATGAAAGGTGAGATAACTTCTCTTAATGCTTCAGTGGCAGCAGGAATACTAACTTATGAAGCCCTAAGGCAAAGAGATTATAACTAGAATTGACTAAACTATAACCCCTGGGATACTATTACTAACTCTAATAATACTAACTTTCTAATTATTATAGACTAGAATTGACTAAGTGTATAACTAGATTCTATAAAAATAAGAGAGGAAGAATAGGTATGGATAAGTTGAAGAAGCTTTATAAACTTAATGGAGTAGTCTTAGTATCTATAATCTTTTTGACAGTTATTTTCATGTCAAATAACGCATTTGCAGTTGAGAACAATGATGTAGCTCAAGGTAAAACAGCTACAGCAGATAGCTGGCAGCCCATATCAGGAAGAACAGCAGACAAAGGCAATGACGGTGACGAGTCCACTCGCTGGAGTGCCAGTGATGGGAAATGGGGACACTGGTGGAAGGTAGACTTGGGTGCAAGTCATACCCTTGATGGATGCAGTGTCAAATGGGAATTCAATAAAGTCTATAAATACAAGATAGAAGTATCACCTGATGATATTAATTGGTTGATGGTAGCAGATGAAACCAACAATACTATTTCTAAGCAAATTCAAACTAATGATTTTAATATTGATAATATAAGATATGTACGAATAACTATTACTGAAACTGAAAATGGTTGTTGGGCAAGTTTTTATGACTTCAAGGTTTTTGGTACTAAAAAGTTCTCAGAGCCTATAGAACCAACACCATATTCTAATGTAAATTCTAATCGCTCTATTCTCAATTTCAATACAAATTGGTTATATTCCAATCAAGATAATGAAAACTATAAATCCATTACTTGCGATGAATTAAGATTTACCGATGTTTGTCTACCTCATTGTAATAAATTGCTTAATAAACACTTTGATCTAGACATATCACAGGTCCAATTTATTTCTTGGTACAGAAGACATTTTAATGTACCAGAAGAATATAGGGGACGAAGGGTTCTAATAGAATTCCAAGGAGTATCAACAGTAGCTGAAGTCTATGTTAACGGAAGCTTTGTGGGTGAACACAAAGGTGCTTATACTTCTTTTACATATGATATAACAGATTATATTGATTATGGTAATGTGGATAATGTAATTGCTGTAAGAGTAGATTCTACAGAGAGAAAGGATATACCACCAGAAGGACTTATTGATGTGGATTTTTTCTTGTTCGGTGGGATTTATCGTGATGTCAATATGATTATTACAGATCCAGTATATGTTGATTGGACATTTCTTCGAACAGTACCTTTAGAAGATGACAGTATTATGGTTGCAGCAACCACCAAGGTCAATAATAAAAGTATGGTTCCAAAACAATGTAAAGTCATTTCCGATATAGTAGATGCAGATAATAATATAGTAGCTATAGGGGAAAGCAGTCACACAATAGAGGCTGGTTCAACCCATGAATTCAATAATTTTACTACAAGAATCCTAGAACCTGATTTATGGCATCCTGATGACCCTAATCTATATAAGGTATATACTAGGGTTTTGATTAATGATACGGATTATGTAGATAAATATATAACTGATACAGGACTTAGGTGGATAAATTTCAACAAGAATGATGGAAAGTTTTATATTAATGGAGAATATATGAAACTAAGAGGTACTAATAGACACGAGACTTTTCCATATATAGGAAGAGCTGCAGCTAATAGACTTCAAGCTAGAGATGCGGATATCATAAAATATGAAATGGGATGTAATATCGTTAGATGTTCTCATTATCCACAGGACCCTGAATTTTTGGAAAGATGTGATGAAATAGGTCTATTAGTTTTGGAGGAGACTCCAGGCTGGTTCAATATAGGATTATCCAGTTGGAAAGATATTGTTCTTGACAATATTGAAGAGATGATAATAAGGGATAGAAATCATCCAAGTATTATTGCTTGGGCAGTGAGGATTAATGAATCTATTGATGACAATAGTTTTTACAAGAATACTAATGCAAAAGCTCGATCACTAGATCCTACAAGACCAACAACTGGCTCTCGATTCGTTGCTAATTATCTTAGTGCTTTTTATGAAGATTTATTTGGGTATAATGATTTTACAGAAGGGATAAAAGAACCTAGAGTATTACCTTGGCTGGTTACCGAATATGAAGGACACAAGTTTCCAGTTAAGTCTTTTGATAACGAAGACAGATTGTTAGAGAATCTATTAAGACATGCTAAGGTACAGAATGAAGCTCAAATTAGAGAAAATGTATCAGGTGCTTTGGGATGGTGTGCATTTGATTATAATACACCTCTTGCAGATTCCTATAGCAATAATAATATTAGATATCATGGTGCCTTTGACATGTTTAGGATGCCTAAGCATGTAGCCTATTTTTATCTATCTCAGCAGAGTAGAGAACATTATGGTCCTGTAGTATATATAGCTAACTATTGGAAAGAAAATTCACCATCAACAGTAACTGTAGCCAGTAATTGTGATAAAGTAGAATTGTTTGTCAATGGTATTTCCCAGGGAATTAAGCAACCAAATCTATATACCAGCTTGAACCATCCCCTTTTTGAATTTAAGGATATAGACTACGTTGGAGGTGAAATAAGAGCAGAGGGACGAATCAATGGAGAAGTAGTTGCTAGTCATGTTAGACATACTCCAGGTCAACCTGTAAAATTATTATTGAAGGCTGATGATTATACCTTGACAGCAGATGGCAGTGATATGACAAGGATTACAGTTACTGCACTGGATGAATATAATCAAATAGTACCTTTATCTAATAATTCAGTAGAGTTTCAGGTGACAGGAGCAGGAACTTTTCTCGGTGAATCACCTTTTATATTGGAAGATGGCAAAGGGGGATTCTTCGTTAAGACTATTTTAAATGAAACTGGTACAATAACCTGTAAAGCAACTTCTGATGGACTGATAGAATCAAATATAAGTATTTCCGTTGTAGATATGACAGAGCCTGTAGTACCAATAACAGAGAATGGTAATGGGGTTATACCTGAAGAAGGGGAAAATATAGCCTTTAATAGATTTGTCTCTTCTGATAGCGAGCAGTCAGGTAATAGAGTTTATTATATAAATGATGATAGCTTTGACACAAGATGGTGTGCTAATGATTGGGATGCTAATCATTGGTGTACAATTGATTTAGGAGATACCTATAGTATTCAGGGAACAGAGGTAACTTGGGAAAAAAGTGATACTGTTTATAAATATAAGGTTGAAGTATCATCAGATAAGAATAATTGGATTACTGTAGTTGATAAAACAGATAATAACATTAGTGATCAAATACAGAAAGATGATTTTGTAAGTAACGATGTACGTTATGTGAGAATTACTATAACTGGTCTAGAAAAAAATGCTTGGGCCAGTATAAGGGATTTTAAAGTTTTCAAATGATTGCCATTAAATAATATTGTAATTACATTTACAAACTAGAAATTATATAGTATACTTAAATATGCTTTCAAATTAAAGGAAGGCGGATATGTTTTGACACGAGAATTTCTATTAGTAGATGGTTACAATATTATTTATGCTTGGGACAAGCTAAAAAAAGCAGTAGAAGAAGAAAGCTTAGAAATTGCCAGAAAAAAATTACTGGATATAATGTCCAATTATCAGGGATATAAAAAAATTGAAGTCATAGTTGTATTTGACGCACATAGAGTAAAAGGAACTAGGAATATAGAGAAATATAATAATATAGATGTAGTATTTACAAAGGAAGTTGAGACAGCGGATCATTATATTGAAAAAGTTGCTCATTCAATAGGCAGAGATTATCGAGTAAGAGTTGCTACATCAGATGGTCTCGAACAAACTATAATACTAGGAAAAGGTGCAAGTCGTATATCAGCTAGGGAATTACATAATGAAGTTAATATGATAGAAAGTGATATTCGTAAGAATTTCATTGAAAAAGTTCAAATTGATAATAATCGTTTAGAAGGTCACCTAGACCCTAAAGTTTTAGAGTGGATGGAAAAGATGCGTAGAAAATGATAGAGGGGTTGATGTAGTTGGATTATGCTACTTGGTACGACGATTCATATGTTACGTATTCAGATGAACAACTTGTGGAATTAGTGAGAGATGGGGATAATGAAGCACTTGATTATTTAATGAACAAGTACAAGATATTAGTTGAAAAAAAAGCTAAATCATATTTTTTGATAGGTGCTAGTAGAGATGATATTATTCAAGAAGGCATGATTGGACTCTTTAAAGCAATTCGTGATTTTAAAGAAGAAAAAACTGCGTCCTTTTATTCTTTTGCAGATTTATGCGTAACAAGACAGATTATATCAGCTGTAAAAGCATCAACAAGACAGAAACATCTTCCATTGAATTCATATATATCATTGAATAAACCTTCTTATGAAGAAGAGAATGATAAAACGACTTTAATAGATAAGATGCCTTCTAGAAAAATAATCAATCCAGAAGATTTATTGATAGGTCAAGAGAATCTAAGCATTATTGAGCATGAACTCAATGAGAGACTTAGTAAGCTGGAAAAAGAAGTTTTACAAAGTTATATATATGGAAAAAGTTATGTTGAGATTGCTGGGAATCTAAAAAGACCAGTAAAATCAATAGATAATGCATTGCAGAGAATCAAGAAAAAAGTTGAACTTATTTTAGTTGAAAAGGGAGTATAAAAATACTTGACAAAATTTATGACATGTTATAAAATTAGTCAGTATGCTGGAGTAACTCAGTAGGTAGAGTACTTGCATGGTAAGCAAGAAGTCGGCAGTTCAAGTCTGCTCTTCAGCTTTTTTTGCCCTGAATTAGGGCTTTATATTTAGACGTAAGTATAATAAAATAGACTCTGTTCAGTAATTGTACTATCTGAACTGAGTCTATTTTTTATATTGATATGAAAAGCCCCTTTTACCTTATATATCTATTATTTAGTATTATCTGATGAACATATTTCAATTTCAAAAGCAGTTGTTTGAGGAGGTAATGATGCTGTCATGATATGACTATGTTTTACAAGCAATTTATCTCCTTTAGATATATCTTTAATACTTGCTTTTTTTCCAGATGCTTGATCAGTTATTTTTGTTTCTTCGTTTATATGGAAGATGATAGTTTGATCTTTTCCATATCCTACAGTAATCATATGACCATTTTTAGTTTCTTTTATTTCTGATACTTCTCCTTCAACTTTATTCGCCCTTAAAACGCTTATAGTATAAGCATATGTTTGAGGAGGTATAGACATAGTCATTTTAGAGTCATGGATAACAACTAATGCGTCACCTTCTTCAATATCCTTAACAGTCAATTCTTTTTTAGTTAATTGATCTGTAATCTTTGTATCTTTGTCAACATTAAATATTATATTGCCTTTATCATAATCCACAGTAATCATATGACCATTTTTGGTCTCTTTGATTCCAGATACTTTTCCATTGACTTTATTTTCTTCTGCTTGATCAGTTTTCATTACATTGATTTTAAAAGCATATGTTTGAGGAGGTAAGGACCTAGTCATTTTTGAATCATGTAAAACAACTAATCTGTCTCCTTCTTTTATATCTTCAACTTTTACTTCTTCTTCAGTTGATGGGTCAACGATTTTTGTATCTTTGTTAACAAGGAATATTATACTGTTTTCTCCATATTTAACTGTAATCATATGACCATTTTTTGTTTCTAGAATGTTGCTCACATTACCATCTACTTTATTTCTTTCAAAAATATCAAAAGCGTCTTGGTTGAATATTTCTTCAAAGAATTCCACAGGTACATAAGTTGAATCATTTACTATTTCAGGAGCCATGCCTAGTGGAAACGGAGCTACTTTGCCTTTGAAATATGAATCTTTACCTATTGATATAGATGTCCATATATTACCTTTTGAGATATCTATAGAACGTGTCTTTCCATTCCATTTTAATTCATAGCCTAATCTTTCACATGTTAGTCTAAGTGGTAACATTAGAAATCCATCTTTTTGATAGGATAAACCTTCTACTCCTATATTAGTATTAATTAGAACAGGTTTTTCAAGTGTCACCTCATTATTATAGCAAATTATTTTTTGGTCTGTCATAGCTTGTGCAGTCAACCCTGTTCCTAGTGTCAATACTCCTGCCAAAGCCAATGCAACATAATTTTTTTTGTATTTCATATTATAATCTTCCTTTCTTTTCATTTTTAGTTTTAATTGTTTGTACGTTTATTAGACGAACCAAATTCTAAAAAGTTCCATATTTGTAATAAAATATTTAATAAAAATTATTTTAATTTTCTTGGAACATTTTATTTGGTTATTTCGTTTAATAAAGGAATAATAAATAAGGGAGGAATTGATGAAACAAAAAATTATTACTTATTAACTATATAAAAAATGACACAAACAATTAAACGGAGGTAAATAAAATGAAGAAGATAATAGCGATAATAACAATAATAATGGCAATGTCAGTAGTATTTGTAGGATGTAGTAAGGATGAGGGCAAAGATAACGGAAGCAATATTGAAAATCCTGATTCAGGAGATAACAATGGTGATGGTGATAAAGAGGAAGAAGAAGTTAATGTTTCTATAGATGATATTGCTGCTGCAATAAAAGAACAGATAAAGAATGATATGATTGAACAAGGTATGTCAGAAGAAGATTTCACTGAAGAAGGTGTAATACCTGGATATGTTGATGGAGATCTTAAGGCAGAAGAAGAAAATCCTATGGTAGCTCTTGATATTAATAAAGATGATATAGAAGAAGGTAGATTAATTGCACCAATGATTAATCTTAATTCTAATCATATAATTATTTTAAAGGCAGCAGATGATTCAAAAGTAAGTGATTTACAAGCAGTACTAGAATCAGTAAAAGAATCTCAAGTAGGTGTATGGGAACAATACTTACCTGATCAATATGAAAAAGTTAAAAATAATATTATCAAAACTAATGGCAAATACTTATTATATGTAACATATGATAATCCAGAAAAAATAGAAGAAATTTTTGATAACTTATTAAAATAATAGTAAAATAGAAGGGACTGCTTTCAGTTAGGGGTAGTCCCTTAATTTTAATAATAGGCTAACAGGAGAGAGCATATGGTATTCAGCAGTTTAGTATTTTTATTTATATTTTTACCAATAACTTTATTATTGTATTTTTTGGCTCCTAGAAAAATCAGAAATATTATTTTACTAGTAGTGAGTCTTGTATTCTATGCTTGGGGTGAACCTATCTACATTTTACTGATGATATTTTCATCCATAGTGGATTATACTCATGGCATGTTGATTGAGAAGTATAGAGAACAGGATAAGAAAGCAAAATTAGTAGTTCTATCCTCTGTAATTATCAATTTGAGTTTACTAGGGTTTTTTAAATATGCTGATTTTATGATACTGAATATAAATAATATATTTGGTACTACTCTTAGTGAATTGAATCTCCCTCTTCCTATAGGCATTTCTTTTTATACATTCCAGACAATGTCATATACTATAGATGTTTATCGTAGACAAGCTCCTGTGCAGAAGAATCCTATAGCACTTGCAACTTATGTTACATTATTTCCACAGCTTATAGCAGGACCTATTGTAAGGTATCAAACAATTGCGGATCAGATTAATAATCGTAAAGAAACTGTAGATAAGTTTGCAATAGGGTTGGAACGTTTTATATTAGGTCTAGGAAAAAAAGTTCTATTAGCCAATAACATCGGCTTATTGTGGAGCCAAATCCAGAATACTGGTTTTGATAATTTGACTATCTTGACTGCTTGGCTTGGCATAATTGCTTTTGGATTCCAGATATATTTTGATTTCAGTGGGTACTCAGATATGGCAATTGGACTAGGTAAGATGTTTGGTTTTGATTTCCTGGAGAACTTTAATTATCCATATATATCAACTAGTATCACTGAATTCTGGAGAAGGTGGCATATATCTCTAGGCAGTTGGTTCAGGGATTATGTATATATACCTATTGGTGGCAATAGGGTAAGTAAATTGAAAGTATACAGGAATCTATTTGTTGTTTGGTTTTTGACAGGTCTATGGCATGGAGCCAGTTGGAATTTTGTACTATGGGGATTATATTTTGGTCTGATAATTGCTGTAGAAAAAGCATTCCTATTAAAGTTTATCAATAGATTATGGAAGCCTATAAGACATGTATATGCCTTGCTGTTAATATTAATCGGATGGGTTCTATTTTCCTTTGATAATTTGACTGACGGTATAGAATATTTGAAGATAATGTTTGGTTTTAGTAGTGTTCCTATAATGAATAATCAATTTGTATATTATTTGTATACTAATCTGATATTAATTATTATACTAATTATTTTATCTACACCTATCATTAAAAAGAAATATGAAATGCAAGTCAAAGGGCATGTTAATTCAAAATTGCAGACTATAGTAGTACCAAGTATATTATTTTTAATACTTTTCATATCAACTGCTTACTTAGTGGATTCAACATACAATCCATTTTTATACTTTAGATTTTGATGGACTTACAGGAGGTGGACAGTAGTGAATAGAAAATCAAGTATAACTATTATAGCAATGTTTATTGTATTTGTAGTGACAATCAATGTATTGAATCTTGTTACAGAAGATAAACATTTCTCAGAAGCTGAAAACAGAATACTTGCTAAAAAGCCTTCTTTAACATGGAAATCAATTAAAAATGGTCGATTTACTCAAAGATTTGAAGACTATGTTACTGACCAATTCATATTCAGGGATTTCTGGGTGGGATTGAAATCAGATAGTGAAAGGCTGCTTTTGAAGCAAGACAATAATGATGTTTTCTTTGGTAAGGATGATTATCTGTTAGAGAATTTTAATAAACCCAAAGAAGAGATTATAGATAGAAATATCGCTAATATTAATTATTATACAAGTAAATTGAAAGACATGAAAACATATGTATTATTTCCACCAACCTCTATTAAAGTAAATGAAAGTAGATTACCGCCATTTGCTACACCATATGATGAACTATTGACTATCAATAAAATGAAGAACAATCTGTTGAATGTAGATTTTGTAGATGTATATCAAGCACTAAAATATAAAAATGACCAGTATCTATATTTTAGGACTGATCATCATTGGACTATGAGAGGTGCTTATTATGCTTATGAAGTATTAGGGAAAGAGATGGGCATAACACCTATTCCTATGAATGAATTTGATACTAAGATTGTAACGGAAGAATTCTATGGAACATTATATTCTAAGGCTAACAACTATCATATTAAGCCTGATTATATAGAAGTTTTTACACCTGCCAATAAAACGGATGTTCAAGTTGATTATGTAAGTGAGAATAAATCTTCTAATTCTTTATATGAAGAGAAACATTTGGATACTAAAGATAAATATTCATATTTTCTGGATGGTAACCATCCTATAGTTACTATAAAATCAGATGTATCCAATGGTAGAAAGCTTATGATATTCAAGAATTCCTATGCACATTGTTTAATACCTTTCTTGGTAAATCATTATGAAGAGATTCATATTTTGGATCTAAGATTTTATAAAATGAATGTATATGATTACATCAGTGAAAACAATATAACTGAAACACTATTTCTGTACGATATATTGAATTTTTCTAAAGACACCAGTCTAAATATCTTAAACATAAAATAACTTATAAATATACAATTGTAGAACCTCTTATAAAGTGATAATATATTTTTAATCACATTTATAGGAGGTTTTTCACAAGAAGCTAGTATCAGATTGATTGATAGTCCCTATAAATAGACAATATTTTATTTATTTATATTTTTTTTCTAAAATACTATTAAATTATCATGTCTAGGTCTATGAAATTTTTACATATTATGATATTATATACTAATAATAGGAAAAAATAGGTAGAACAATAAATATAATATTACATTTCAAAATGTATTTTTTCTTATGCTTATAATAAAAACATATCTTAATGAAAGATGATAACATAAGAAATACTCAATTGATTCTAATATACCACAATAGAAAAGGTGTAATTTTATGAGTGATATATTTTCTGGACTAGAGAAATTAGGATTTAACAATATTAAAGCAATGGATATATTCGAAGATGAAAAGAAGAAGAGAGCGAAAATGAAAATAAAAAAAACGTCTAAAATTTCAGCAAAAGATTCACTTTATGATAGGAAAGTATTATGTCCGGTTTGTGGTGAAAAATTCATTACTAGAACGGTAAGAGCAGGTAAAGCTAAATTATTGTCTATTGATACTGATCTAAGACCTAAATATGATATTATTACTCCTTATGTGTATGATGTCATTCTTTGTAATTGCTGTGGATATGCAGCTCTAAGTAAATTTTTTAAAAAGATAACGGTCACACAAGCAGATTGGATCAGAAAACAGATATCCAATACCTATAGAGGAAGAGAATATCCAGCTGAATATACGTATGAAGTAGCTATCGAAAGGTACAAATTAGCTTTACTGAACGCCGTAGTGAAAAAAGTGAAAGCAAGTGAAAAAGCTTATATATGTCTTAAGATTGCTTGGCTGTATAGATGTTATTCTGAGGAGTTATTACAAAATGAGAATCCTTCAGATGAATTGATAGAAGAAAATCATAAGTATGAAATGATCTTTATAGAAAAAGCTTATGAAGGGTTTATTAATACATATGAAAATGAAGACTTTCCAGTATGTGGTATGCAGGAAATGACAGTGATGTATTTAATGGGTGATTTAGCTAGAAAATTAGGGAAATTGGATGAATCAACAAAATGGGTTTCAAAAGTGATAGTATCAAGAACAGCTAATGAAAGATTGAAAGATAAAGCTAGAAATATTAAAAATCTTGTTAAACAACAGAAAAGGATAAATGCTAGAAATAATATTGAAGTTGATGATTAGATAGAAAAGGTTAAAAGCTATGAATGGCTAAACCTTGTTCTATCTTCCTAAATTTTATAACCATAATACAAAATGTACTATGGAAAAACATTTTAAACATAGTTGAATCAATTAACATTGAGACTGTTTATTTTTAATATAGTCCTTATTAGAGCGTCTTTAGAATTTTTCCAAGGTTCATCTGCAAATCTATAATCATTTTTTTGAATAAACCAATCCAAGTCTTCTTTTAAACGGTTAAGATTATCTATTTCAACAGATACAATGATATCAATAAATGATTCAAGCTGAGAATCATTTAGATATTTTGGTGCTTCATTATAAAGTAATGCAAAATGGTTTAAGCAGAATCCTTTACTTGATTTGACTAAATCAATAAAAGATTTATCTTTTTTTAATAGATAGAAAAACGTATCAGTATATTTTTGAAAGGTAGATTCAATTCTATCGCATATATAACAACTAGATTCCTTCTCTTTTAGATAGGTAAAAAGTTTTGTGTCATTTTTATCATTTTTTGAGAAAAGCTTTTTCTTTGATTTTGGATTGCCGGATGAAATAAGATTTTCAATTTCATTTTGTAAATTATCGAGATGACTGTTAAGCATAAGAGCAAGACCTAATCTGTTTTTGTTAGTGTACATTTTAGTTAAATGCTCTTTACAGAATCCAAGATTATTAGTTTTTTCCCTTACATCTGTTTCCATATAAGATGGACCTAGTACAAATTGGATTGTATTTTCCTCTAGAGTCTTGTACATATTGCAGAAAGGACATTCACCTTCTTCTTTAAATGAATCGATTACAGGAATTGTATATATTTTTTCTTTCATTTTTACACCCACTTGTTTTATAATATATTCTATGATACAGAAGCATGAAGCTTCTTTATAAGCATATGGAATATATTGAGTATAGCATAGATAAGGGATAAGTGATAGAGTTTATTAGATAGATAAGTTTAATTAAGGAAAAAATATTGAACTTATTGAAAGAGATGTATTGATGTTTAGGTTAAACTATATAGATTATCTTAGGAGGGTAAATAATGGAATATATTGTAGAAAATAATAATATACTATTTAATGATTATCTTGATTTTGATATTGAACATATCTTAGAATGTGGTCAATGTTTTAGATTCTATAAAAAATCTGATAAAGATTATCTATTAATTGCGTATGACAAGATATTAAGAGTAACTCAAGGAGATAATAAAATCATTTTTCATAATACAAACACAAATGATTTTGATACAATATGGACGAATTATTTTGATTTGGGAAGAGATTATGGAGATATCAAGAAAGTACTTAGTGATATAGATGAACATTTACATAAGGCAGTTTCAGAAAAAGGCGGTATAAGAATTTTGCAGCAGGATACATGGGAAACCCTTATATCATTTATCATATCCCAAAATAAAAACATTACCCATATTAAAATATTGATAGAAGAGCTATCAAAAAAATACGGTACTTATATCGGGGAAGAAGATAATGTTAAATACTATTCTTTTCCTACGATAGAACAATTATCAGCTGCAAGTGAACAAGACCTAAGAGACCTGAAAGTTGGTTTTAGAGCACCATATATTGTTGATGCGTGCAGAAAAGTTTTCAACAATGAAGTAGACTTGGTTGGCTTGACTTCCATGGAAATTGAAGAAGCGAAGAATGAATTGATGAAAATTAAAGGGGTGGGACCAAAAGTAGCAGATTGCGTATTGCTCTTTGGAGCTAAGAGATATGAAGTATTTCCTACTGATGTTTGGGTCAAAAGAATAATGGAGCATTATTATTTTAATAAAGATACTAAAATAAAAGCTATACATGAATTTGCGGTAGAACATTATGGAACCTTAGCAGGATTTGCACAGCAATTCCTATTCTATTATGCTAGGGATTTCAAGATTGGCAAAAAATGATAATCAAGTTGTATAAACCTTAGTTTTTATGGCGAAAATATATATTAGCTGTGACATAAATGTAGACTATAATACAGAAAAAATTAAATATATCCTATGCTATTATAATTAAGGGAATATGTATCTTAACTAGAAAAGAATGAAAATAGGAGCAAATTGAAGAAAACACGAGCAAATGGAAGGTAAATTGAGCTAATATTGTATAATAGCTGAAAATGGCTAAAATAAACATTTGCAATTAATTGCCTATTTTAATAATATATACCTTGAGATTAGCACTCGATTGAAGAGAGTGCTAACAACAGAAAAAGAAAATATGAAAGATAATTATAAGGAGGTAAATAAACATGAAATTAGTACCTTTAGGAGACAGAGTAGTTATTAAACAATTAGAGGCAGAACAAGTAACTAAATCAGGTATCGTATTACCTACTGGAGCAAAAGAGAAGCCACAAGAAGCAGAAGTAGTTGCTGTAGGACCAGGTGGAATGGTTGAAGGAAAAGAAGTTAAGATGGAAGTTAAAGTAGGAGATAAGATTATCTATTCAAAATATGCTGGTACAGAAGTTAAACTAGAAGATAATGAGTATATCATCGTTAAGCAAAGTGATATATTAGCAATAGTTGAATAATCATTGAATTGAAATAAAATTAAAACAAAGAAAACAAGGAGGGCTACATAATGGCTAAAGAAATTAAATTTGGTGCAAATGCAAGAACTGCTTTAGAAGCAGGAGTTAACCAATTAGCAGATACAGTAAAAGTAACACTAGGACCAAAAGGAAGAAATGTTGTTTTAGATAAAAAATTCGGTACACCACTTATCACTAATGATGGTGTTACAATAGCAAAAGAAATTGAATTAGAAGATGCTTTTGAAAACATGGGTGCACAACTCGTTAAAGAAGTTGCAACTAAGACTAATGATGTTGCAGGTGACGGAACTACTACTGCTACAGTATTAGCACAATCAATGATTCAAGAAGGAATCAAGAACATAGCAGCAGGAGCTAATCCAATCATTCTTAGAAGAGGTATGAAAGAAGCTACTAAGAAAACAGTAGAAGCTATCCAAGAAATGAGCAGTGCATTAACTGGTAAAGACCAAATTGCAAAAGTTGCTGCAATTTCAGCTGGTGATGAAGAAGTAGGACAATTAATCGCTGATGCAATGGAAAAAGTTTCTAATGATGGAGTTATCACTATTGAAGAATCAAAAACAATGGAAACTGAACTTGAATTAGTTGAAGGTATGCAATTCGATAGAGGTTACTTATCACCATATATGGCAACAGATATGGATAAGATGGTTGCTGATCTAGATAATCCATACATCTTAATTACAGATAAGAAAATCAGTAATATCCAAGAGATATTACCTATTCTTGAGCAAATTATCCAATCAGGATCTAAGTTATTAATTATCGCTGAAGATGTAGAAGGCGAAGCTTTAGCTACATTAGTTCTTAACCGTTTAAGAGGAACATTCAGTGTTGTAGCTGTTAAGGCTCCTGGTTTTGGTGATAGAAGAAAAGCAATGCTTCAAGATATAGCAATCTTAACAGGTGGTACTGTTATTTCAGAAGAAGTAGGTCTTGATCTTAAAGAAACTACTATAGAGATGCTTGGTAAAGCAAAATCTGTTAAAGTTCAAAAAGAAAACACTATAATCGTAGATGGTGCTGGCTCTAAAGAAGATATTGATGCTAGAGTTAGCCAAATCAGAGCTCAAATAGAAGAAACAACTTCTGAATTTGATAAAGAGAAATTACAAGAAAGATTAGCTAAGATGGCTGGTGGAGTTGCTGTAATCAAAGTTGGAGCAGCAACAGAAACAGAAATGCAAGAAAAGAAATTACGTATGGAAGATGCTTTAGCAGCTACAAGAGCAGCAGTAGAAGAAGGTATCGTTTCAGGTGGTGGAACTTCTTATATCCACGCATCAAAAGAAGTTGCTAAATTATTAGATAATGCTGAAGGTGATGAAAAGACAGGTATCAAAATTATCCTTAAAGCATTAGAATCTCCACTTCGCCAAATTGTTACTAATGCAGGACTTGAAGGATCTGTAGTTGTAAATAAACTAAAAGAAGCGGATAATAACATTGGATTCAATGCTTTAACTGAAGAATATGTTGATATGGTTGCAACAGGTATCATTGACCCAACAAAAGTAACTAGAAGTGCTCTTCAAAATGCTACTTCAGTAGCTTCAACTCTACTTACAACAGAATCAGTTGTTGCAGATATAAAAGAAGATGAACCAGCAATGCCTATGGGCGGCGGAGCTCCAGGAATGGGCATGATGTAATTAAATAAATAATTATTTTACGAATGCCATCAGTTAACGCTGATGGCTTTTGTGATTTTATACAATATATGTTTTATATTTAATGAAAAATTCTATATTAGGAATTAAAGGTATTCAGTTTTTATGGTTGTATAGTGAAGAGTATTGTTATATAATGGATGTAATTGTACAATGTATTCATTAATTATTATTTTACAGCGCAGATAGCAATTTAAACATAGGAGGAAAAGTATGGGTGATATATTTAATGAACAATTAGTTGAAAAAAGCAATTCTCTAAAAGATAATCTTATTAGAGTAGCGATAATTATAGGTGCTATAGTATTGATTATGGTCTGTTCAATGGTACCTGTTTTAGTAGGTTTTCTTATACCTATAGCGTTAGTTATCATATTTGGTGCGGTTTTCTTGATGAGAAGACTTAACGTAGAATTCGAGTATATTTTTACAAGTGGTGATTTGGATATCGATAAAATCTTCAACAAGAATAAAAGAAAAAAATTTATATCTATTGATGTAAGGAAAATAGAGATTATGGCACCAGTTAATAGCAAGGACCATGCTAGTGAATTGTCAAATTACGAAAAGGTTATTGATTGCAGTAGTGGTACTAACAACAATAATACTTACGCAGCAATGATAGTCAGAAATGGTAAAAGAGAAAAGCTTATCCTTGAACCTAATGAAAAAATGTTAAAAGCAATAAAAAAATATATTCCAAGAAAAATAATGCAGTACTAAAAAATATTTAACAAAATTAATAATTAATGTTGACAAATAAGAGGATTTTTGTTAAACTCACAAAATATATATTATTAAGTAGTGGGAGTTACTTATAGTTATCATATTATTTCCTGCTATAAAATAAAGAGGTTAGGGATAATGTATTCCTAATCTTTAATAATAAATAATTATATTTCTATTATTACAATATAAAGATTGTCTATAACTAATACTATCAAAAATAAGAGTAAAGAAAAGAAAGAGAGGATTACAATGCATAAGATTGTGAGCGAAGGAATAACTTTTGATGACGTATTATTAATACCAGCACATTCTAAGGTGCTTCCTAATCAGGTAGATGTTTCTACAAATTTGACTAAAAAAATTAAATTGAATATTCCATTTATGAGTGCGGGTATGGATACTGTAACCGAATCAAGAATGGCCATAGCTATGGCTAGACAAGGTGGAATAGGAATAATTCATAAAAACATGTCTATAAGTCAGCAAGCAGAAGAAGTAGATAAAGTAAAAAGATCTGAAAACGGTGTAATAACAGACCCTTTCTTTTTATCCCCAGAACATTATGTATATGAAGCAAACGCATTAATGGCTAAATATAGAATATCAGGAGTTCCTATTACTGAGGGCAAAAAACTTGTAGGAATACTTACAAATAGAGATTTAAGGTTCGAAACTGACTTTAATAAGAAGATCAAAGAAGTTATGACAAGTGAAAACTTGATTACAGCTTCTGTTGGTACAACTCTTAATGAAGCCAAAGAAATAATGGGACGTCATAGAATTGAAAAACTTCCATTAACAGATTCTGAAGGTAATCTATCAGGACTTATTACAATAAAAGATATAGAAAAAGCTATCAAATACCCACAATCAGCAAAAGATAGTCAAGGAAGATTATTAGTAGGTGCAGCAGTGGGTGTTACAAAAGATTATATGGATAGAATAGATGCATTAGTTAAAGCTAGTGTAGACGTAATAGTTGTTGATACAGCTCATGGTCATTCAGAAGGTGTAATCAATACAGTTAAAGGAATAAAAGAAAGATATCCAGAACTTCAACTCATAGCTGGTAATGTTGCTACAGCAGAAGCAACAAAAGCTTTGATTGCAGTTGGTGTAGATGCAGTAAAAGTTGGTATCGGTCCTGGTTCAATATGTACAACACGTGTAGTATCAGGAGTAGGGGTGCCACAGATTACAGCTATCTATGATTGTGCAGAAGCTGCAAAAGAATCAGGAATACCTATTATTGCTGATGGTGGTATAAAATATTCTGGTGACGTAGTTAAAGCTATTGCAGCAGGTGGTAATGTATGTATGATGGGTAGTCTATTCGCTGGTTGTGAAGAAAGCCCTGGAGAAACTGAACTATATCAAGGAAGAAAATATAAGGTATATAGAGGTATGGGATCACTTGGAGCAATGGAAAAAGGTAGCAAGGATAGATATTTCCAAGAAGATGCCAAGAAATTAGTTCCTGAAGGAGTAGAAGGAAGAGTAGCCTATAAAGGTCCTGTAGAAGATACAATCTATCAAATGCTTGGTGGATTAAGAGCTGGAATGGGATACTGTGGTACTGCAACCATTAATGATCTTAGAGAAGATGGTAGATTCACAAAAATAACAAGCGCTTCCTTAAAAGAAAGTCATCCTCATGATATTCAAATAACTAAAGAAGCTCCAAACTATAGTGTTAGCTAATAGAATGTAAATATAAAATAATAACTGCCTTGAATAATTTATATTAAATTATTCAGGGCTTTTTTTTATCTTTTTTTAGTTAATTACTAATTCTAATATGTTGATTACCTGTTTTTATATGGATTCACATGACTTTACATAGATTTAACATAAGCATTATATTGCTTTAACAGATAGGTGTTACATTATATATGTATTAAATAACAAAAAAATAAAACGTGAATTATTATATTAATAATAATTGGGAGGACAAAGTAAATGAAAAAATTTAGAAATGTATTAATGGTAGCACTTATAGTTGTATCTATGTTAGCTTTTGCAGGATGTAAAAGTGATACAGACAGCAAAACAACAGCTGATGACAATAAACCAAGTAGCAGCGTAGATAACAATAAAGACAATAACACGGACTCTAATACTGATACAGACAATAATAAAGATACAGAGCAAGATGATAAATTAAGTGGTTTAGTTTCAGTTTCAGGTTCAACATCTGTTGAAAAAATTGGAATTGCAACAGCTGAAGAATTTATGGCACTTAACCCAGATGTAGAAATTACTTATGAAGGAATTGGTTCATCAAACGGAGTTAAAAATGCAAAAGACGGTGTAACTATTCTTGGTACAGCTTCAAGAAACCTTAAGACAGAAGAAAAGACTTGGGGATTAACAGAAGTTGCTATCGCATATGATGGTGTTGCTGTTATAACTCATCCAAGTAATGGAGTCAGCGAATTGACTAAGGAACAAGTGCAAGCAATCTACAAAGGCGAAATCACTAATTGGAAAGATGTTGGCGGAAAAGATGAAGAAATAGTGGTTGTTTCAAGAGAAGATGGTTCTGGAACAAGAGGAGCTTTTGAAGAAATAGTTGATTTTGAAGATGCATTAACAGAAAAAGCTATAATTGCTAAAGGAAACGGAAATGTTCAGACTACTGTTGCTAAAAATGATAAAGCTATAGGATATGTATCTTTCACTTATATAAACGATACAGTAAAACCTTTCAAAATTGATGGAGTCGAGCCTACTTCAGAAAATGTTGTTAGTGGAGATTACAGTATATCAAGACCATTCTTACTAATATATAAAGAAGAGAATATGACAAAAGAAAGTAAAGCTTTTGTAGATTTCATACTAAGTCCTGAAGGTCAGAATATCGTAGAAGAAAAAGGCGGTATCAAAGTAAATTAATAAATCATATAAGGGGTTGTCCAGTATATGAGACAGCTCCTTTGCTTGATTTAAAATTATTGATTTGTTCTTTCGTTTTATATATCGTTTAGGTTAGGAGAAAGATGTATGGATATAAATTTAAATATGATAGAAGAAAAAAATAAAACAACGGATAATAAAACATTTGATATGAAAATAGATAAAAGACGTGAATTGCTTGAGTCAGTAGCTAGAAAAATGTTTTTACTTAATGCATGTATAGCAGTTATTTGTGTAGCGGCTATAACTTTTTTTGTGTTCTACAAAGGATTACAACCATTTTTCTCTGGTAATGCTGAAGGAACATATAGCTTAGTTGATTTTTTGACAGGTACCCAGTGGAGACCTAATGATGATATTAATAGTGCTTTATATGGCATCTTGTATATGATATGCGGTTCACTTATGGCTACTGTAGGAGCCATAATCATAGGTGTGCCAATAGGAATATTATCAGCTGTTTTCATATCACAGATAGCACCAAAAAATATCAAAAGGATAATAAAACCAGCAGTAGAATTATTAGCTGGTATACCATCAGTTATCTATGGTGTCTTTGGACTTGGGATTATCGTACCTAAGATTATGGAGATCTCTCCGAGAGCTCAAGGACAATCATTATTAGCTGTTATAATGGTATTGACAATCATGATATTACCAACTGTCATAACCATATCAGAAAGTGCAATAAATGCTGTACCACAGGCATATATAGAAGGATCTTATGGTTTGGGAGCGTCCAAGATACAAACTATATTCAAAGTCATACTGCCAGCTGCTAAATCAGGTATTCTAGCAGGGGTAGTACTTGGTATAGGTAGAGCCATAGGAGAAACAATGGCAGTAATGCTTGTAGCTGGTAATCCAATAGCTGGAATTCCAACTAGTATATGGGACCCTATAAGACCGCTTACGACTAATATTGCTATGGAGATGGGTTATGCGTTCGGATTGCATCAAGAGATACTATTTTCCACAGGAGTAGTATTATTCATATTTATTATTATACTTAATCTCATTTTAAATAGAATAACAGCAAAGGCAGGAGAGAAATAATGAACAGAAGTATAAAAGACAAAATAATGTACGGATTCATTGGTCTGGCAACAGCTTTTACTGTGGGAATTTTATTATGGATAATAGGATTTGTTTTTGTCAACGGATTAAAATATGTAAATCTGGATTTCATAACGTCTGATTATGATTCAAAAACTACTTATGTAACTATACCGGTTTCTGAAAATAGTACAAATAATAAGTTAGGGATTGATTTGGAAATAAAAGAATATGAGGATACTAATTATCCTGTTATAACATCTATTGACAAGTCTTCAAAGGCTAAGGAAGCAGTGGATAAAAAAGGTGAACCATTCAAGCTGAGAAAGGGAGATATAATCAAAAAAGTTGGTGGGAAATCAGTAGAGAACTTAACAGCCTTAGAACTGAATGAGGTTATAAATAATGTTGACACAGATACTATCTTAGTCAAAGTAACCAATAAAGGTGAAGGAATATTTCCTATGCTTATAACTACTTTGTTGACAATATTATTATCATTGATAGTTGCATGTCCCATTGGTATCTTTGCTGCTATATATTTAACTGAGTATGCGAAACCTGGTAGATTAGTAAGATTAATACGATTCGCTACAGAAAGTTTGGCAGGTATTCCATCAATCATATTTGGACTATTTGGAATGATTTTCTTTGTGATATTCTTAAAATTCAACTATTCTATCTTGGCTGGTTCGTTAACACTTAGTATTATATTATTGCCAGTCATCATCAGACAGACTGAGGAATCACTTAAGGCTATACCCAATTCCTATAGAGAAGGTTCATTAGGTCTAGGAGCAACTAAGTTACAAACTATCAGAAAGGTAATATTACCAAATGCTGTATCAGGAATAGTTGTGGCAATTATACTTAGTATAGGAAGAATTGTAGGAGAATCAGCAGCATTGTTACTTACTGCAGGTACGGTAGCTAGAGTACCTAATAACCTATTTTCATCTGGAGCGACATTAACAGTTAAAGCTTATGCTGTAGCAGAGGAACAAGGGGACATAGGTATGGCATGTGCCATTGGATCAATCGTAGTAATTCTTATCTTAATACTTAATACACTATCAAAATTAATATCAAGAAAACTTAATAAGTCAAACGCATAATATAGAGGTGAAAAAATGGATAATAATGTTAAATTTATAGTGGAAAATCTTGATTTGTTTTATGGAGATTTCAAGGCATTGAAAAATATAAATATGAACATCAACACAAATGAGATAACTGCTTTGATCGGACCATCAGGTTGTGGTAAATCAACATTTCTTAGAACACTAAATAGAATGAATGATCTAATTGAAGGAGTAAAAGTTGATGGTTCCATAAGAATAGATGGAGAGGATATCTATGGAGATATTGATGTAATAAAATTAAGAACAAGAGTAGGAATGGTATTTCAAAAACCTAATCCATTCCCTATGAGTATTTATGATAATATTGCATATGGACCAAGAGCTCATGGCATCAAGAAGAAGAGTGAGCTTAATGAAATTGTTGAAAAAAGTTTACGCAGAGCTGCAATATGGGATGAAGTAAAAGATAGATTGAAGAGAAATGCAATAAGTCTATCAGGAGGACAACAACAAAGAATATGTATCGCAAGAGCATTAGCCATAGAACCAGAAGTATTATTAATGGATGAGCCAACTTCTGCACTTGATCCAATCTCAACTATGAAGATTGAGGATTTGGCAACTGAACTTAAGAAAGATTATTCAATCATAATGGTTACACATAATATGCAGCAAGCCGCTAGAATTTCTGATAAGACAGCATTCTTTTTGCTAGGAGAATTAATAGAATATGATAAAACTGAAAAAATATTCAGTAATCCTGAGGATAGTAAAACAGAAGAATATATAACAGGAAGATTCGGTTGATAATTATAATATTGAGAGGATTGAAATTATGCCAATTAGATATAATTTTGAAAAGAAAATAAATGAGCTTCATAAAGATTTAATTAAGATGGGTACACTTATAGAGCAGTCACTAGATGATGCTATTACAGCACTTAAGAAACAGGATGTATCTTTAGCTAAAAAAGTCATCAGTAAAGACGATGAGATTGATTATATGGAATTAAGGATTGAGAAAGAATGTCTATTATTGATTGCAACCCAACAGCCTATAGCAGCTGACTTGAGAGATATAGCATCTGTACTCAAAATCATCACTGATCTTGAAAGAATAGGAGACCATTGTACTGATATATCAGAATATACGATTAGACTAGCAGATGAAAAGTACATCAAACCACTTATTCATATACCTCAAATGGCAGAAGAAGTCAAAAAAATGATTAAAGATACTATAGACAGTTGTATCAACAAAGATTTGGAACTTGCCAAAAGTGTATGTAAGAGAGACGATATAATAGATAATTATTTTGATAAAATAGTTAACGAGCTGATGTTTCTCATGATTGACAATAGTAGTGTAGTCAAACAATGTACAGATTTCCTTTTCATAGTTAAATATCTTGAAAGAATGGGAGACCATGCTACTAATATTGCAGAATGGATAATATTTACTGTTACAGGAGAACATATATAAAAGATAGTGCTTTTTTGTGATATAATATATAATAATAACTACTTTTATATATTATAGGAGGTGTAATAGTGGCTACAAATGTTCTTATAGTAGATGACGAAACCCATATACTGGAATTGTTGCGTTATAATCTAGAAAGCAATGGTTATAAGGTCATTCAATCAGAAACTGGTGAAGAAGCACTAGGGAAACTAAGAAATAACCATGTAGATATAATTTTACTTGATCTAATGTTACCAGGGATAGATGGACTGGAAGTATTAAGAAAAATAAGAGGTACAGAAGCTTACAAAGAAATCCCTGTAATAATGTTAACGGCTAAAAATGAGGAATTTGATACTGTTCTCGGATTAGAAATGGGAGCAGATGATTATATAGGGAAGCCATTTGGTATTCACGAATTACTAGCAAGGATGAAAGCTGTTTTTAGGAGAACAAAAGATAATAAGAATAACCGTGAGGAAAAAGAAGAAATATTATATATTGGAGAACTTACCATTAATAAGCTTACCCATGAGGTTACTATCAGAGACAAACAATTGGAATTGCCTTTAAAAGAGTTTGAATTATTATATATACTAGCTAAAAATAGAGGTCGTGTCTTCGATAGACAATATTTATTGGATAAAATATGGGGATACGATTATTATGGTGAAACTAGAACAGTGGATGTCCATATCAGAAGTCTAAGAAAAAAGATTGAAAGAGATGATAAGAATCCAGAACACATAAAGACTGTTAGGGGAGTAGGGTATAAATATAAATAGTGACTATTGTAAAGGTGTGATAGGATGCAAAAAAAATTAATGGCAACTTATATACTAATAATTTCATTGACAATTATCATAGCTGTTTTATTTTCATGGAATAAAGGTAATCAATATTTTAGAGATACTGTTAGAAAAGATACAGAAACCAAAGGACAGTTATTGATAGATATATTAACTAATGAAGCAGAAAATGACAGCTTGGATTTTCAAGCTTTTGCTGATAGATATTCTAGCAAATCGGAAGTTAGAATTACCCTTATTGATATGGAAGGTATAGTTGTAGCTGATTCAGATGAAGATTACCGTATAATGGATAATCATGCCTTTAGAAATGAAGTTTCTCGTGCCATTAAAGGAGAGATTGCATCCAAAATCAGATATAGTGATACATTGGGGACTTATTATTTATATACTGCTTTGCCTATAAGTATAAAAGGATTTCAAGGTGTTCTAAGATTATCTATGCCTTTGATTGAGATACAGAATATAGCAATAGATATGATTAAATATGTTGTGTATGGTATTTTAATCGGTGCTGTAATTGCTGTGATTATTGCTTATATAGTAACTAAGAGGTTTATGGAGCCCCTTGGACAATTGACCCAGGCAGCAATTAAAATATCAGAGGGTAACTATAATGATAAGATATATATAAGAAGTAAAGATGAAACAGGAAAGTTGGCTGAAGCGTTCAATGATATGTCAGTTAAACTTAGCCTCAACATGTGGAAATTGGAAAAAAGGAATCGGGAATTTGAGTCGGTTCTAAGTAGTATGATTAATGGTGTGGTTGCAGTTGATGAAGATTATAAAGTGTTTTTATATAACAGTAAGTTGAACCAGATACTGAACATACAAGAAGATATAGTAGGTAAATCCATCTATGAAGTAATACGTAACACAACTATTTTCAATGTACTAGAAAAATCAATAGAACAGAATGAGTATATTGTGGATGAAACAATTATAAAAAGTAATAAAAAAGATAAAACTGTTAGAGTATATGCGAATCCCATATTTGCACCAAAACGTGCTAGTATAAAAACCATGGGAACTCTACTTGTAATCAGGGATATAACACAAATGAAGAAGTTAGAGACCATGAGAAGCGATTTTGTATCTAATGTAACCCATGAATTGAACACTCCACTGACATCAATCAGGGGTTTTGTTGATACCCTTAAAAATGGAGCTATAAAAGATGAAAAAGTTGCGGCTAGATTCTTGGATATAATTGATATTGAAACAGAAAGACTATCATTATTGATTCAAGATATACTATCACTTTCTGCAATAGAAAATATGGAAGATGAAAAAAACAGCAGTGATAATAATATAGGAGAAATCATAAATGAAGTTACAGAAATACTAAACCCAAAATTAGAAAATAAAGATATTAATATAGATATTAGAGTCAAGAAAAACGTAACTTATAACTGCAACAGAAATAGAATTAAGCAGTTGATAATTAATCTTATGGATAATGCAATAAAATATACTGAAAAAGGTAGTGTCATAATTTCATGTGATGAATCAGAAGAAGATATAATTATAGAAGTGACTGATACAGGCATTGGAATTGAAGAACAGCATATACCTAGATTATTTGAGAGATTCTATAGAGTGGATAAGGGACGCTCAAGAAACATGGGAGGAACAGGTCTTGGTCTTTCTATTGTTAAACATATTGTAGGGCTTTATAAAGGAAAAATAGAAGTTGAGAGTAATATTGGAGTAGGAACAACTTTTACAATCAGGCTTCCAAAATAAGGCTTAATAAATTAATTATAGTTGACATTTTCATAATTATTATAATAATGAATTAATTAATTGCAAAAAATAATTCATTTTATACTTGATTTATTTGTTAAACTATAATATAATTTTAATCATCAACGCAACCGTTTGCACATAAAATAATCTGAAAAGGTAGGTGTAAATATTCGTGAGAGAATATTTTAATAGTGATGATTGGCTTATTATAGAAGAGGGTTTTGAACCTGAATATAATAGGGTATCTGAAAGCGCTATGAGTCTTGGGAATGGCCATATGGGCATACGTGGTAATTTCGAAGAAAAATACTCAGGCGACAGTCTTTCAGGTACTTATTATGCAGGTATCTATTACCCTGACAAAACCAAAGTAGGATGGTGGAAAAACGGTTATCCAGAGTGGTTTGCAAAAGTACTTAATGGTATTAATTTTATTGGAATTGATGTTAAAATTAATGGATTGGAACTAGATATTGCAAAGTGTACTGTAATCGATTTTCAACGTATACTAAATATGAAACATGGTTATTTAGAAAGAAGTTTTGTTGCTGTTGATAAAAACAATAACAAAACTAAAATAATCAGCAAAAGATTTTTAAGTATGGCTGAATCTGAGATAGCTGCTATAAAATATACTGTTATCCCATTGAATTATGATGGTGAAATAACATTGAATCCATATCTTGATGGAAAAGTAGTCAATGAAGATTCTAATTATGATGAATACTTCTGGGAAGAAGTAGATAAAAAGGCAGAAGATAATTTATGTTATCTTAATATGAGAACCAAAAAACTGGACTTCCGTGTTTCATGTGCCATGAAATATGAATTATCAAATAAAAATGATAAGATCCAGCCAAAAGAAATGACTTTAATTTCTGAAGAAGATTATGTAGCTAATCTATTAAGTGTATCTGCTAAAACTGGAGATGAAATTACTCTAACAAAATACATTTCAGCAGTTACTAATAGAGACTATGATAATGAAGACTTAGTTAATAAATCTGTCAGTGCAGTAAATAAAGCTTATGAATCAGGATTTGACAATTTGTTTGAGGCTCACAAAGAAACATGGGACAGCAAATGGGAAGAGAATGATATTACAATAGTAGGGGATAAAAAAGCACAGCAAGGAATCAGATTTAATATATTCCATCTTAATCAGACATATACAGGTGAAGATCAAAGATTGAATATTGGACCAAAAGGATTCACTGGTGAAAAATACGGAGGTAGCACATATTGGGATACAGAGGCATATTGTATACCTTTCTATCTAAGTACTTCACCAAGTAAAATTGCTAAGAATCTATTGATATATCGTTATAATCATCTTGAAAAAGCAAAAGAAAATGCTAGAAAGCTAGGCTTCAAGGGTGCATTATATCCTATGGTTACTATGAATGGTGAAGAGTGCCATAATGAATGGGAAATAACATTCGAAGAAATTCATAGAAATGGTGCCATAGCATACGCTATATACAATTATGTTAATTACACTGGAGACAAGAAACACCTAGCTGATTATGGAATTGAAGTTTTAGTTGAGATAAGCCGTTTCTGGGCTGATAGAGTTAACTATAATAAAGCTAAAGATAAATATATGATTCTAGGGGTTACAGGTCCTAATGAGTATGAAAACAATGTAAACAATAACTGGTATACTAATACAATAGCCAGCTGGACATTAGGATATGCAATGGAAGCTCTTGACTATGTAAAGAGCGAATATAGTGATATCTATGACAGGCTATTGAACAAATTAGAATTAAAAGAACAAGAAGTAGATAAGTGGAAAGATATAATTGATAAAATGTACTATCCATATATTGAAGACGAAAAAGTTTTCTCTCAACAAGATGGATATATGGATAAAGAACAGATATTAGTGAAAGAATTACCTGAAGGTAATCTGCCAATTAATCAAAATTGGTCTTGGGATAGAATATTACGTTCTTGTTTCATAAAACAAGCAGACGTTATGCAAGGTATCTATTTCTTCAATGAGAGATATGATATGGATACTATCAAGCGTAACTTTGATTTCTATGAACCTAGAACAGTTCATGAATCTTCATTATCACCTTGTATCTACTCAATTATCGCTAGTCAGTTAGGTTATGAGAAAAAAGCTTACGAGCTATATCTTAGAACTGCTAGACTGGATCTTGATAATTACAACTGTGATAGTGATGATGGACTTCATATTACAAGTATGGCAGGTACATGGATGTCTGTAGTACATGGTTTTGGAGGTTTGAAAGTTAAAGATAATGAATTATACCTTTCACCATTTTTACCAAAGTCATGGCAAGAATATTCATTCAGGATTCTATTCAGAGACAGTCTTCTTAATGTAAAAGTGGGTAACTCTGTAGTAATAGAATTAATATCAGGCGATGATGTTACTATCAATGTATTTAAACAAAAATACACTGCAACTAAGAATAATAAAATAGAAATAAAGAATAATTAGAATTAGAACTTTGCTATAGCTATATAAATAAAAAGGATGTACTATATTATTGGAGATATTAATACCTAGAACTTATAAATCAAGGTAAATATGCTTTTAATAATATAGTATATCCTTTATTTTGTAGAATCTCTCTCTATTAGTTTTGTATCAATAATATAATTATTGGTTTCCATTGGAATATTTTCTATTTGATTAATAAGAAGTTTAGCAGCAAACATGCCTAATTTTTCGGCGTTGATATCAACGGATGAAATACTTGGCTTTTTATACTGAGATATGACAGTATTATTGAAACCCACTAAAGATACATCTTCGATTCCTTGCTCCAATAGGGCTCTTTGCACTCCAAAAGCAATTAGATCATCTGTTGTAACTATGGCATCAGGTGTTTGGTAATCTATCATTTCCTTGGTAGCTTCGTAGGCTGCTTCTTCAGTATAATCTTTTTCATATATAAGATTAAGGTCTGCTTTTATATTATTGACTTTTAAAGCTTTCAAATAACCAAGCAATCTATATTTGGTTACTTTGAATTCGTGTGAGCCACCAATGAATCCGATGTTCTTATTACCTTTCTTGATTAACAAGTCTACAACATCATACATTGCTTTTATGTTATCATTATCTACCCAATAAGTATTCTTTTCATCATCAGGCTTTCCGATAACTACAAAAGGGTGTTTCCTATATTGGAGAAAAGCGATGCTTCTATCATTATCTTTAACAGTTGTCAAGATGATTCCATCAACCCATTGACTACCAACTAGGTTGGATAGAACCTCAACTTCGTCTTCATCATTATCAGCATGTGTAAAAAGTATATAATATCCTTTTTCTTTTGCATAAGAACTGATACCACGCATTGCTTGAACAAAGAATGGATTTAATAACAAATCAGCTTTGGAACCAGGTAATAGAAGTCCTAAGGTCTTGGTGGATTTGTTGGTAAGACTTCTTGCTATCAAGTTCGGTTGATAATTTAATTCTGCCATTGCAGCTCTCACACGTTCTTTCGTTGCATCACTGATCCTGGAGTTATTGGAGATAACTCTTGATACAGTTGAAGGGGAAACGTTTGCACGATTAGCTACATCTTTGATTGTTACGGACATTGATACACTTCCTTTTTAAGATTTATTATAAAATCATTATATAACAATTAAAAGTTAAAATCAACTAAACAGTATATTATTAGGCAATTTGTTGAGTATTAATAAACTGCTGGTGCAGAATTTTCTTTTTTTTGTTGACAATTTATAAATCACGTGATATACTTCAATTGTAAGGCAAACGGTTGCATTATTAATAACCAAGCAAATATTGGTTATACTAACATAATAAGGAAAAAGATTTATCTAAAAATTATGTAAAAGAATTTATTTACATATTTTTGCCATTAGATAATGATTAGTACCAATAAATGCAAGCGATTGCGAGAAAATCAGAGAAAAGGGGAAATAGAAATGAAAAATAAGATTTTTAAAACTATATCTATTTTACTAGTAGTAGTATTTGCTATAGCAGGATGTAAATCAAATACTAAGACAGATGATAAGGAAAAAGCAACTGTTGATATTTTTCAATTTAAAGTAGAAGCAAAAGAGGCTCTAGAAGCTGCTGCAGATGAATATATGAAGCAAAATGAAAATATAACTATCAATATTGAAACAGTAGGTGGCGGAGACGATTATGGTGCGGCTTTGAAATCAAGATTTGCATCGGGAAAAGAACCTGCAATATTTAATGTTGGTGGTTTACAAGATGTTTATGATTGGAAAGACAACTTAGCAGATTTATCACAAGAACCATGGGTTAAAGCAGCATTTGCTGGAACTTTGGATTCAGTTACAGTTGATGGTAAAGTATACGGATTACCATTCAACCAAGAAGGTTATGGATTAATCTACAACAAAGCAATCTTTGAAAAAGCTGATATTGATCCAGCAACAATTACTTCATTCAAAGCTCTTGAAGAAGCAGTTAAAAAATTAGATTCTATGAAAGATGAATTAGAATTAAAAGCAGTATTTGCATTCCCAGCAAAAGAGACTTGGGTAACAGGATTACATCTTGCAAATATCCAATTCGCTAACGAGTTCAAATCTGTAAATGAAGCTTATGAAGCTAAGACAATTGAAATGCCATATGCTGATGCATGGAAGAAATTACTTGATCTTCAAGCAGATTATGCATATCAACCAGATGGAACAAGAGGTTCATTAAACAGCGTAGACTACTCTACACAAGTTGAAGAAATGTTCTCAATCGGTAGAGTTGCACTTATTCAACAAGGTAACTGGGCATATGGAAGTATAGCTGGTATTGATGAAGAACTTGCTTCAAATATTGGATTATTACCATTACCACTTGAAGGTGTTAATGAAGATTCTATTCCAGTTGGAATTCCTAACTACTGGGCAGTAAACAGCGCTAAGAGCGAAGCTGAAGTAGCTGCTGCAAAAGATTTCTTGAACTGGTTATATACTTCTGAAGAAGGTAAGAAAAGAATCATTAATGATTTCAAATTCATTCCTGCTTTTTCAGGTTATGAATCAGATGAACTTCAACCAAGTGATCCACTTGCTAAAGATATCTTAAGATACAGCAACGAAGGTAAAACAATGCCATGGGTATTCATGGGATATCCAACAGGTTGGGGTATGGACGTATTAGGAGCTGATATACAAGGATATTTATTAGGTGACTTATCATGGGAAGACTTATTAAAAGATGCCAAAGATAAATGGGCTGAAGGAAGAAAATAATAAATTAGCAATATGAAATATAATATAAAGCAGTGAACGGTTAGCAAGTAATAGACTGTTTTCTGCTTTATATATGGATATAAAGTATTAACAGCATAAAAGGCTATGATAAATAGCATAATAATCAAAACAAAAAAACAGTTAAGGAGGTTTGCATATGAGACGAAGTAAAGTAGCTTTTTATGGATTTATTGCACCATGTTTTATAGCATTTACTATTACAGTAATTATTCCATTCATATTTGGAATATACTATTCCTTCACTGACTGGAATGGTATTAAAAGTGATGTAAGCTTTATAGGATTTAGTAATTATGCTGAAATTTTCAGTGATAAGGGCTTTGGCAGTTCCTTTTTATTTACGATCTTATTTGCTGTAGCATCAGTATTATTAATTAATATTATAGGATTTACTTTAGCAATAATAGTAACCAGAAAATTAAAAATCCAGAATGTACTTAGAACTGTATTCTTTATGCCTAATCTTATTGGAGGATTAATTCTAGGATTTATATGGCAATTTATATTTGTTAAAGTATTTGCTATGATTGGTGACGCAACAGGCGCAAAATGGATGCTTGGATGGTTATCCACTACAGAAACAGGATTTTGGGGATTAGTAATCCTTATGTGTTGGCAGATGTCAGGATACATCATGATCATATATATTGCAGCATTGCAAAATATACCTACTGAACTTATAGAGGCATCTAAGATTGACGGAGCTAACTTCAAGGCTAGAATGAAACATATTATATTCCCATTAATAAGACCTGGATTTACAGTATGTCTATTCTTAACTTTATCAAATGCTTTTAAGCTATATGACCAAAACTTGTCATTAACTGGTGGAGCACCAAGAAACTCTACACAGATGCTTGCTCTTAACATTTACAATACAGCATTCAAGTTCAATAAGATGGGTCAGGCACAAGCAAAGGCAATCATTTTCTTTGTAGTTATAGCTTTGATTTCCCTTATTCAAGTGTATTTTTCTAAGAAAGGGGAGGTGGAGATGTAATGAAAGCCAATAAAGTTATTACAGGAATTATAGGTAGTGTACTAGGACTATTGTTTTTAGCACCATTTTATATCATACTTACTAACTCATTCAAGACGAAAAAAGAATTGTTCATGAATACTCTAAGCTTACCAAAAGGTTTGAATTTTGATAACTATATAAAAGCTTGGAAAGAACTGGATTTCATAAAAGTATTCTTTAATTCGTTTTTAATAACACTTATAAGTATTGTAGTAATAATTGTATTCGCTTCTATGGCTGCATGGATGATTCAGAGAACGAATAATAAGATAGCTAATCTTATTCTATATATGTTCATAGCGGCTATGTTGATACCTTTTCAATCTGTTATGCTTCCATTAGTTCGTTTAATGGGTAATTTGCACATGTTGAATATACCAGGGATAATATTTATGTATTTGGGATTTGGTTCCAGTTTGTCCATATTCCTGTACCATGGTTTTATTAAAAGTATACCTCGTAGTTTGGATGAGGCTGCTACTATAGATGGATGTAATAGTTTGCAAACTTATATATATGTTATATTTCCAATATTGAAACCTATATCCATAACAGTTGCACTGTTAAATATGGTTTGGATATGGAATGACTACCTATTACCATCATTGACTATTAATAATGAAGAAACTCATACAATACCTCTTAGGATATTCTATTTCTTCGGTCAATATACTAAACAGTGGCACCTAGCACTTGCAGGTTTAACACTTAGTATAATACCAGTTATTATCTTCTACTTCTTTGCACAGAAGCAGATTATAGAGAGTGTAACAGCAGGTAGTGTAAAAAGTTAATTATTGTATCATAGAAATATATGGGAACTATCTCACAGATACATTAAATATGGTGTATCAGGAGGTAGTCCTTATTTTATTATAAAAAGTCTTAAGAACCGTATACTAGTATCTATTATTTGGATTCTATATAATATAGGAAACAACTGTTTTTTATAAGTTAATTTTACTTTTATACATATAGAATGTAAAATTATTTTATAAAAGTTGAAGAAATAAGTAAAATGAGTTGACAGTATATATATGTCTAAGGTATTATTTTAATATTAATTGATAGATTATAATAGTTAATTTGTGACTGTAACAATAAGTATAATCATTTATTAACTCATTACATTACTATAAATAACATAAATAAATAACAATCTTTAGGAGGATATAATCTATGAAGCATGAATTAGTCATTGTTTTGGATTTTGGTGGACAGTACAAACAATTGATTGCTAGACGTGTTAGAGAAGCTAGCGTTTATTGTGAAGTTATGCCTTTTGATACTCCACTTAGTAAAATAAAGGAGAAAAACCCTGTTGGTATTATATTCACAGGTGGACCAAGCGTTGTCTATGAAGAAAACGCACCTATGTTGGAAAAAGAACTATTCGAACTTGGTATTCCTGTTCTTGGAATCTGTTATGGTTCTCAATTAATGGGATATGTTCTTGGTGGTGAAGTTGAAAAAGCACAGCATAGAGAATATGGTAAAACAGATTTAACAGTCAATACTAATAATCTTATGTTTAAAGATGTAGAAGAAAATACAACATGCTGGATGAGTCATACTTATTATATAAGCAAACCACCAGTAGGTTTTGAAGTTATTGCGACTACAAAAACATGTCCAGTTGCAGCTATGGCAGATGTAGAAAAAAAATTATATGCTGTTCAATTTCATCCAGAAGTAGTTCATACACCAGAAGGAACTAAGATGTTAAGAAACTTCCTATATAATGTATGTGGCTGCAAAGGCGATTGGGTAATGACTGATTTCGCTAAAGAGCAAATTAGATTATTAAAAGAAAAAATAGGCGATAAAAAAGTATTGTGTGCTCTTTCAGGTGGTGTTGATTCATCTGTAGCTGCATTACTTATCCATAAAGCAGTAGGAAAACAATTGACTTGTATATTTGTTGACCACGGTCTTCTTCGTAAAAATGAGGGTGACGATGTAGAACGAATATTCAAGAAAGAATTTGACATGAACATTATTCGTGTTAATGCGGGAGAGCAATTCATATCAGCATTAGAAGGTGTAAGTGATCCAGAGAGAAAACGTAAGATTATCGGTGAAGAATTCATCAGAGTTTTTGAAGCTGAAGCTAAAAAAATAGGAACTGTTGATTTCTTGGTTCAAGGAACTATCTATCCAGATGTTATTGAAAGCGGAACTAAGAACGCAGCAGTTATCAAGAGTCACCATAATGTTGGAGGACTTCCTGACTATGTTGATTTCAAAGAGATTATTGAACCTCTAAGAGATCTATTCAAAGATGAAGTTAGAGATGTAGGACGTGCAATAGGTATTCCTGAATTCTTAGTAAGCCGTCAACCATTCCCAGGTCCAGGACTTGCTATAAGAATCATAGGAGATATCACTAAAGACAAAATTGCAATATTACAAGATGCAGATTATATCTTTAGAGAAGAAGTAAGAAACGCTGGTCTTGATAAAGAGATATGGCAGTATTTCGCAGTTCTTACTAATTCAAAAAGTGTTGGAGTAATGGGTGATGAAAGAACATATCATTATACTATAGCTCTAAGAGGTGTAACTAGTATAGACGGAATGACAGCTGATTGGGCTAGAATACCTTATGATGTACTAGAAAAAATGTCTGTTCGTATTGTTAATGAAGTAGATAATGTTAATAGAATTGTTTATGATATTACTAGTAAGCCACCGGCTACTATTGAGTGGGAGTAGTACCTGCTGGTTCGTGAATAAGCGATTACACACCATATATAGTGTGTAATATGATACATTTATACTATATATGGTGCTTATTCTATCTAAGAATTACTGTGATACTATTTTTGATAACAGATTGATAACAAAAAATGAGTAGAAGATAGTTTGCTCTATTTGAGGAATTCAGATCTTAATGTTTTTATGATGGTTTGTTTCAAGAAAGGAAATCATATGCCATAAAAATCTGTAGGGTCTGAACTTCTATAAATCCTAAATTTCCCATCATCAGTTTTAAGGTATGAGCTGACTAAATCTCCTCCATGATATAATTCATCATATGGTATAGCCCATTTCCTTAAATGATGGTGTAGAAAATGAGCATAAGTTTCTTGGCTCCAACCTTCAAAAGTATTGCCATAAGATTCTGTAGTAATAAAATCCATAGTCTGTAAATTTTCATTTGGCATTCTAATTGTATAATATGGTTCTTTAATTTTAGTATGCTGTTTATAATGTATTTTTGCACATATTTCTCTAAATTGTACTTCATGAATTATTTGATTTGAAAAAATGCCATACACATCATTGAACATATCTATGTTAATCCCACAATCAAGCAGAACTAGTATTAAGCCTATGTTACCTAATTGGAAATATATTAAGTCGCTTTCTAAATAATCACCCATATAATAGGTATTATCATTGTCATGTATATCATAAATAAATAGTGACCATGGTTTAGGTCCTATAAAGTTTGTTGGAAATCTGATTGTTTGTAACAGTGTATGAGTTATATCAAAGGATTTTATAACTTCATCATTTACTATTGTCTTACTGTTGGGATCGGTTCTATCGATTTTTAAAACCAAATTTTTAAATAATAATGCAAATTTAATTTTTACAATCCATTGTACAATCAACAATTCATTTAATTGCCTAATGGCATCAATCCCTGTTTCTACTGCTGATATAAATTGATTCTCAATTTGGCTTAAAATAATATTATTGCAATTTTTACAGCATGGAACAGTCAAATTTTTATACTTAATTGTAGTTTGATTTGGCAATACCATTGTCTGATTCCAAAGACTAAACTTGTTTTGCACCCATTTAGGTATAATATGCTCTTTGGAAACATTTTTATCATTTAGATTTTCTCCGCAAAGAAAGCATTGGAAATGACTGGTTGCCATATCCTCGAACGTATTATAAAAATTATGTTTTTCATCCATATATTGAATCGTATTTAACCTTTCATGTTTTAAAGAGGATAGCTATATATAGTTCCGCATCATTCAGTTTTTAATTATGTATTTTGAAATATATTAGTTCACTCAATATAATCAAAAATAATTGTAAGGTCTTATATATAAGACACTCTCGATAATTGTCTTAGCTCCTTATGTAGTTTATAATTTTGGCTTTTTGAAGTCCCATTTATTGTAGTTATTTCATCGCAAAATTCAGATAGCTTTTTAATGTTATCGTTGTAATTAAAGTAATATTTATATGGAAAACCTCTTTCGCAAACATATTCAATAAGATTAATGTTTCCATGTGTCAATATTTTTGAAAATTCATTAGCAGACAGTATATCCTGTTGACTTGGCTTTGTGCAATCATAATAGTTAGGATTACTATTTGGATGATTGTGAAATTGCAAAACTGTTGTAACATTATTTTTCTTGCAAAATTCTACTATTTCATCATAACCCCAGAATAAGGAAACGGATGAATTGTCATATCCTTTATTGACATAAAGATAAGGGAGCTTTTTATTTGATTCGAGTGCGATAATAACCCACTCGTGTTTCTTGTATTTTAATAAAGCTGCTGCTATAGTTGGAATATCATATAGAGATTCATTGATTGTGTATATTTTTCCTGTTGGCTTTAAGCTAGATTTAAATTTCCTATCTACAGAACACTCTTGTTTATTGTAATCATAGTAACTATTATGAAAGACAACTTGTCGCCCTTTGGCTAATATCTTAACTTCACTGTCGTTTAACATATTACGATGAGTAATCCAAAAGAAAAATTCATATATAATATAGAGCAGAATAATAAATAATAATAAATAAAGTATAATCACAGTTCTATCCTCGTCTTAGAAATACTTGAAAATTAAATTACATTTATGCCAAATTTAGTATATCATATGGCAACACATAAAACCAACATAGATTATTCTTTTTAGCCCAGTACACCCCTAACAAAAATCCACATATTAGGGGTAATATATGAGGAGTTTAACTCTGTAATCAATTTAAAATAATTATGGTTAGACATAGGTACGACCTGCGGACAAATAGCTTAGAAGTTCTCATATGTCTATGTTCACTCTAATTTCATGTATGATGCTGGGTTGATTATTAGTTTTTTTTTTGCTTTGTAATCAATTAATATCTTACCAACAAGTATTATCATCAATACACCTTGCATATAATTTGGCTTAGAGAGCGTTTATATGAATATTACCTGCTGGAAAAGAAAGCAAGACACCATATAGAATAATGTCTGTAATTAATCCTTGCTTAGCTTTTCTTCATTCATCTTTTTCTTCATGACAGCTAGCTTATTTAATTCTTTCTGAGTTTCATCATTACGTTGTTTAGGAAATGTATATCGCCACTCATCATAGTCATAAACGGTTATATCTTCATCTTTATAACTTTTGAAAACATTATACCAATCGCTAAGCTCACTATTCATTTCAATTCCATTTAGGGTAGCAGTAGCAAATCGCAAATAATATTTCCCATCAATCTCCGTAACCCTTAAACCATATTTATCTTCAAGTTCAAAGAAAGTATGCATCAATCCATGATAACTACTTGTATCAGCAGTTAATGCTAAAGGGCTGATATTAAGTGCATAAGCAAGTGCAGGAATAACTTCACCTTTAGGAGTACGTTTTCCACTTTCGTATTGAGCAATTCTAACATCTGCAGAATTTTCTGCAAAACCAGCTTTGATGCCCAGTTCTTTTTGAGTCCATCCCCTGAACTTTCTAAAAAATTTAATTTTTTCGCCTATGTAAGACATATTATCACCTCTGTAAATCATACTAACTGTTAATAAATATACCATGAAATAGTCGATACCGCAAGAAATATTATATAAAACTAACGAAAATGAATATATAATGCTTGACTTGTCTATATTGTTAGTGTATTATATACATACTAACGGAAAGGTTAATATTCGTAAGGCGAAATTAACTATATTGAACTACAAGGAGGTTAGATGAAGAACACATTTATTACAGCAGGTGAAGTAGCAAAGGAACTGGGGGTATCAAAGCCGTATGCTTATAAAGTCGTAAAAAGATTGAATGAGCAATTAAAGCAGGAGGGTTACCTAATAATCGCAGGACGAGTAAGTCGTAAATATTTTGAAGAAAAATTTTATGGCTTAGGAAAGGTGCAGTAGGAGGAGAGTATGTCAGTATATAAGGACAATAAAAAGAATACATGGTATGCAATCACTAGATATACTGATTGGACGGGCAAAGGAGATTATAATCCAGAAAAAGCTATTACCTTATTTCGGCGGAAAAAAAGTAAATCAGATTTTGCCAAAGGATGTAATACACTGGCAAAATGAAATGATTGCATACCGCAATGACAAAGGTGAGCCATATTCGCCCACATATCTGAAAACATTGCACAATCAATTGAGTGCAATATTTAACCATGCAGTTAGATTCTATGAGTTGAAATCTAATCCTGCAGCAAAGGCTGGAAATATGGGCAAAGAAAAGAGCAAAGAGATGCTATTCTGGACAAAGGAGGAATATCTAAAATTTGCAGATTCAATGATGGATAAGCCACTGTCATTCTATGCATTTGAGGTGCTGTATTGGTGTGGTATACGTTCAGGTGAATTACTGGCATTGACAGCTGCAGATTTTGATTTCAGCAAGAAAACAGTGCGCATAAATAAGTCCTTTCAACGCATCAAAGGTGAGGATATTATTACTGAGCCTAAAACTCCAAAGAGCAATCGTACGATTGTTATGCCGGATTTTTTAACAGAAGAAATACAAGAGTATATCAACATGATGTATGGAATCAAACCTGATGACAGGATGTTTCCTATTACAAAAAGCTATCTTCATCATGAGATGACAAGGGGTGCAAAAGAGCAAGGTATCAAGAGGATACGTGTACATGATATCCGTCATTCTCATGTTTCACTGTTAATTGAAATGGGTTTTTCTGCAGTTGCAATAGCTGACAGATTAGGTCATGAAAGTATTGATATTACATACCGTTATGCGCACCTATTTCCATCAAAACAGATGGAGATGGCAAATAGACTGGATATGGAAAGGGGGTAAACCATGCAAAAAAGGAATGACGGTAAAGGCAGATGGAGAAACAAGATTGTTTCATTCAGAATGTCAGAGCAGGAGTGGGATGAACTGAATACAAGGGTTAAATTGTCAGGCTTAAGCAAGCAGGACTATTTAATCATGCGATGTTTCGAAAAGGACATAGTGGTTGTTGGTAATCCTAGAGTGTACAAAGCACTGCGGGATGAAATGAACAGCGTATTAGTGGAACTAAAACGAGTTTCAGATGAAGCTTTATTAAGCGATGAATTGCTAGACCGATTAGAGCTGATAACTGTAACAATGGAAGGGCTGGCAATAAAAAATTCCTATCCGGCAAGATAAGAATTTTTAGCGACATAACAACTCATGGAGCTGTGTATATCTAACATTAAATAACATTATACCACAGCTCCAAATGAAAACTCAATGAAAAGGAGCAAAATTTGAACATAGAAGAACAAAAAAAACCGGAACTAAAAATCATAAACATGAGCGAAATAGAGTCCAAAGAAGTGGATTGGTTATGGTACCCATTTATACCGTATGGGAAAATTACTATAGTGCAGGGAGACCCGGGAGAAGGGAAAACAACCTTTGTCCTGCAGCTTGCAGCATTGCTGAGCAATGGTGCTGCATTACCGTGTACAGAAAATGAAACAGAAGCTATAAATATAGTATATCAAACTGCTGAAGACGGATATGAGGATACTATAAAACCTAGACTTGAAGCAGCAGGAGCAGATTGCTCAAAAATAATGTTTATAGATGAATCAGTTGGTCCGCTGTCCATGTCAGATGAAAGACTGGAGAAGGCTTTAGCTGAAACTGGAGCAAGATTAATTATCCTTGATCCAATACAAGCATACTTGGGCAGCGATGTTGATATGCACAGGGCAAATGAAATACGCCCAGTGCTGAACAGGCTTTCATCTAAAGCTGAAAGCTACAACTGTGCCATTGTTCTTATAGGACATATGAACAAGGCTAAAGGTTCAAAATCCACATACCGTGGGCTTGGGTCTATCGACTTCCAAGCTACAGCCAGAAGTGTACTTATAATTGGACGAGTTAAAGACAACCCACAGATTAGAGTGATAGCCCATGATAAGAGCTCTTTAGCTCCAGAGGGTACATCGGTAGCATTTGAACTGTGTAAGGATAACGGCTTTAAATGGCTGGGGCATTATGACATATCCGTTGATGCCCTGTTATCCGGTGGAACATCCGAGAGCAAGCAGCAGATGGCAGAAGATTTGATTGAGGATATGCTCAAGGATGGCGAAGTCAGACAAAAAGAGATTTGGGATAAGGCATCTGCAATGGGGATATCCAAGCGAGTGCTTGACCAAGCTAAGAAAAATCTGGAGGTGGAATCCAAACGCAGCGGTAATGCATGGTACTGGAAATTACCTGATTTATGATAGAGTGTTTAAGGTTGCAACATTGTAAGTTTTTAAGAACCTGCAACCTTGCAACCTTGATTTTTTTCCCAGCAGGTAAGGAGCGATAGCGACGATTAGGGTTTTGTTACTTTTTGTCAAAAGTAACGCAAAAGTACTTTCGGCATAAATTCCAAAAGTGCTTCGCGGTCGCTGAGGCGACAGGACAAATCGCAATAGGAGGTAACATTGCAAAGAAGTATAAGTGCCATGGTAGGTAAAGGTTCAATATCGCATAACCGCAGAACATTTACTGCGGAAAATGTTGATGCGGTTAGGACGAAAAACAACGTAGTTTTTCGTAGCGATAACATCAAACAAGTTTATAGCGATTTGTTTGGTGCTGCGTTGCAGCAGTATAACGACAAGCAGACACGCAAAGATAGAAGGATACCGGATTATTATGAAAAGATAAGAACAAGCAAACAGGAAAAGCTGTTTCATGAAGTTATATTTCAAATCGGCAATAAAGATGATATGAATATAAGAGATGAAAATGGCACACTGGCAAAAGCAATCTTGACTGAGTTCATGGATAGTTTTCAGGAGCGTAATCCGCAGCTTAGAGTATTCTCAACACATCTCCATATGGACGAGGAAACGCCACATTTGCATATAGATTTTGTACCGTTTACTACAGGTAGTAAGCGTGGTTTGGAGACGAGAGTTTCACTAAAAAAGGCACTAGCACAGCAAGGCTTTGTAGGTGGCTCCAGAAGTGAAACGGAATGGAATAAATGGATACAGGCTGAGAAAAAAGAATTATCGGCTGTCATGGAACGGCATGGAGTTGAGTGGAAACAGCTCGGTACTAATAATCCGCACCTTAGTGTACTGGAGTATAAAAAACAGGAGCGTACAAAAGAGGTTGAAGCTCTTGAAGCTGAGGTAAATCGTATTGAGTCTAAGCTCAAGGATTTACATGATAGTGAGGATTATGTCAGCCTGAATGTAGATAAATACTACACAAGTGCAGAATGGCAGGTACCAACTGTCCTACCGATGATGGGAGCAAAGGGCTATAGGGAACGGCTGGTCATTCCACTTGTAAATAACCTCAAGGCTGTAATTAAAACGGTTGTATCACAATACCTGCATCTCAAAAACAGCTACAAAGAACTGATGCAAAATGTCAGCAATATGAAAAAAGAGATTAAATCACTTAATAGTCATATTAAAAGGGCTATGTTTGAGCGTGGACAATTTGAAGAAAAAGCCGAAGACCTAGACAGGCTGGTTGATGTGATCGGTAAGGACAAAGCTGAAAGCATCTTGAACAAGCCTGTACCGGAAAGAACAAAAACGACCAGAGGGTGGATGGAGCGATAAGCTTTTTCACAAATAAAAGGAGAAAATCATGAAAACAAAAGAATTACCATTATACAATTATTCAGACGAAAACGATCTAATCTATGAACTAGATGATGAGGATATTTATTATCCGATTATCCTTGCCATCAGTGCTGAGAAGAACTGTAGCAGCTCAGTTAAAGCTAGGACAAAGCTGGAGCACATGAAAGAGCATGATCTAGCATATTATGTTGAATTAGTTAAGCAAGATAAACTGAACGATCATATCCTGAAATATTTATCACAGCTTAAAGAACTGACCAATCAAATATTCTCTGGGATGGAAATACAAGATGAGATGGGTAGAATGATGGCAGAGGAAATAGCACGGGATCGCTTGCTGTAAACTAATAACTTTGCCGCTGATGTTGTTTATTAACGGCAAAGTCACTAATTTATGTATATGAATATTATACATTTTCAAAATTTATGATGAGAAATGTGATTTGTACAGCGACAGTGTACAGCAAAATCATGTGACGCTGTACATAGTTGATGTACAGAAATGGATGGATTTTAAGTGGATTTATAGCTGTGATGTACATAATTTTTATGGTGTTATAGAATGAAAGGTGCATATTATTCGGCGCTATAAATTATTATTCTGTTTTTTGAAGGCAATTTAACATTTTAAATGTACATTCAGCATGAATAATGTTAGCTTAAAAAAGATGACACCCACTATGTCAGACATGTAGCTTGGTTGTCACACATAGTGGGTGACAAATATAATGGCAAATATACAATTTTAGGGAATGGCGTCATACACAGTGGGTGTAAAAATAGAGAGCTAATCATGAACATGAGCAAATTTTTCCTATAAAAAATAAACGTGCGCAAAAAATAATGATATTTTCCTACGTTGCTTGCGTATTGGGAAAATATGTTGTATAATAAATTAAATTGACTGGAGACTTATATGAAAGATTTTATTTTAACTCCGTTACCTCCAAGTAAAAACCTTGAATCAAATAGAGTATTAAAGCAATTAGCTTCTTCTCATCGTGCTTTAGCTGAACTTAATGGCTATGCTAATATTATTCCAAACAAGAATATATTAATCAATGCTGTTACTATTAATGAAGCAAAGGATAGTTCAGAAATCGAGAATATTGTAACTACTCATGATGAACTATATAAAGCTATGGCACAAAAAACACTTAATAATAGTGCTGGCAAAGAGGTAGTAAACTATAGGTCAGCATTATGGTATGATAAGAGTAGAACGTATAGTAAAGTAAGTAGTTTATGTATTGTCCAATTTGGGTATAAACATGTTAAATTACAAGGTTAAAAAAATGAGATAAAAATTTGAAAGGTTAAGATGAAACTACAAGAAAATGCGAAAAAACTAAAACAGGAGATCGGGACTCTATTTTATTCTTATAGAGATGTAAGGACCCCGCTATTTGCTAAAGTGTTATCAGTTATCATGGTTGGGTATGCTTTAAGTCCCATTGATTTTATACCAGATTTTATACCAATAATTGGTTACTTAGATGACATTATCTTGTTACCTATTGGAATATAGGAATCATGATAACAAAATATAATTCAAAATAAATTAAAAAAATTATTGGAGGAAGAAAATGGTGGATTTTAATTTGAAAATTGATGCAAACAATACAGTGAGAAAGGTAAGTGATACACTTTTTGGATTATTTCTTGAAGATATCAACTATGCTTGTGATGGTGGATTGAATGCGAATATGGTCAATAACCATAGCTTTGATGCGGTCTATATGGAAAATGAAGGCGTCAGTTCAGTTAGAATGGCCATAGGTTTAGTCAGAAAAGTAAATGCAAAGGTGGATAGACTTCGATATTGGAAATGTATAGGTGGTTCTCTGGAGAGTCTGCATGAAAATCCTGTGTCTAATGATAGTTGGAGTGCCAGAATCAGGAGCCAAGGAAAATGTAGACTGGAAAACAAAGGCTATAATGGAAGTAGAATACATGCAAATAGCAACGCGATGTCAATTGTGGATAGAAAAGAATATGAATTTACATGTTGGATTCGGAAAAAGGATTTTAATGGCAACGTAAAGGTATTTTTAGAAGATGAGCGTGGACAGGTCATAACACAGATTAAAACAATCAAAATTACTGAACAATGGGTATTTGTTAAAGAAATCTTAAAAGGTACCAAAACCGAGTATGGAAAGCTCGTAATTGCATTAGATGGTGAGGGTGTTTTAGATATCGATTGCATAAGCTTAATGGATTGCGACATTTGGGGAAAAGAAAATCCAAAATGGAGTCAAGGTAAGCTTCGAAAAGATTTGGTAGAAGTGCTTAGGGACTTAAATCCAAAGTTCTTGAGATTTCCAGGGGGGTGTATTGTAGAAGGCGCTGAGCTAGGTAACGAGTATCAGTGGAAACACAGTGTTGGCCCAATTTTAGACAGAAAACCAAACTATAATTTATGGGCTGCTGATACACCCGATGGAGGATATAGTCAATCACTCCAAGTTGGATTTTATGAGTACTTTCTTTTATGTGAGGATTTAAATATAGAGCCACTACCCGTTGTATGGGCAGGTTTAAATTGTCAGATACGAAAAAGAGGTAAATTAGAACTTGATGCCCCAGATTTTTATGAGCGGGTTATACAGAATGCCCTTGATTTAATTGATTATGCAACTGGAGATCCTACGACGAATAAATGGGCTAAATTACGTGCAGAAGCAGGACATCCAGAGCCATTTCAATTAAATTATATCGGATTAGGAAATGAAAATTTAGGTGAAGATTACATTCATCGTTTTGGGATGATAAAAAAAGAAATTGATGCGAAATATCCTGGCATCACGTGTATCATGTCTTCAGGCGCATTACCGGATGGAAAAGCTTTCGAGTTGTCATGGAATAAGGCTAAGGAGAAATTCCCTGATATTTACATCGATGAGCATTTTTATAAAAAGCCAGAGTGGGTAGAAAGTAGATATCAGCGCTATGATAATTATGAGCGAGGTACAGCAAAAGTATTTCTTGGAGAGTATGCAGCAAAAGATTTACTTAAGGATGGCATTTTATCAAAAAAATTTATTCCGAATCGCTATAAAACAGCTTTAGCTGAAGCAGCTTTTATTACTGGATTAGAACGTAATTCAGACGTAGTTGCAATGAGTTGTTATGCACCATTGTTCTGTTTAGTTGAAGGGAACCAATGGCGACATAACCTCATTGATTTTAATCCTGCGCATACTTTGAAAACTGCCAATTACTTTGTTCAGCAAATGTTTGCGACAACAGTGGGTAATAAAGTAATCGGTATCGATTCAGATTTACCAAAAGGTATTTATTGCAGTGCTACCAAGAAAGCGAATAAGGTCATCATTAAGCTGGTCAATACAAATAGAAATTCAGTTATAGCTAAAATTGATTTGATAAATGTAAAAGCTACAATAGCCCAAATTACATATTTGAATGCCAATAGTCTGCGTTCTATGAATCAATTAAGCTTTAAGGGTGAACCTGTTTATGAGATAGAGCCTCACTGTAAGGATGTTAATATAAAACTGGATACATTTGCATTAAGTATTGAGAAGTGGGCTTTTTATGTCATTGAGATCGAACAATAATTATGTGTGGAGTAGGCTTATAATCTGCGTAGTTTGTACGGTTTTGGAAACTAATCCTGAATTATTCATGAACCTATGAAATCACCGAAAATCGAGCATATTATGATTTGAATTATGGTTTATTGCCTTAACAGATAAGATTTATTGATTCCTCTTCCAAAAAAAGCGCAGACTTATCCTGTTAGCTCAATTCATACTCGATTTTCAGTTTTCAAGGTTCAACAGTTGCTGTCATTCCAGCTGCGGAAGTTGCCTGATATTCTCTAGGACTTCATAGAATTCATCCTTGTGTGGGCAGCTGCTGCAGAGTCCAGGTCCAGCAGAACTTGTTCTGGCAGATGAAGTCCATAGGCAACGGATATTTGATATATGCAATAATAAACGAGTTATAACAATCAACTCAAAAGAGACATTGCATATATGCTTGAGTAAAATGAAAGAAACTGATTACTGAACTCGATTTCCTGCAAGGTGATCTTTTAGATAAAATAAGCAACTTGAGAAAAGAGCGTATAATAGTATCTAAAGAAATATTCTCAAAAAAACTTGAGATTAAGAAAATTTATGATGATATAAAAGTTCAGATAGATGACACATTAAAAGAGCTTAATGATCAATCAATAGAAATCATTAGTTGTTTTAAATTTGAAGATAGTTTTGAGGCCATATTTTTGAATTTTATATAAAAAGAAAATTGGATCATTTTATGGAATGGAAAATAGTAAAAAAATGCTTTGGGAGAATGTTGTAGAGGACCGAAACTTTGAAAGTAAAGAGGACGTTGAAGAATTCCTAAAACGTGTAGTAGAATATTTAGAAACAGATATGCGGACTGATCAAATGGCTAGTACATATATTGGTGATATTGTGAGTAATAGAAATGAATTTTACTCATATGTTTTCTCAATGGATTTTCTTTCTCCTAAATATGAAATGATGCAAAATGGAAAGAGTCTTGATGAACTATCACCGGGTGAAAAAGGTGCATTGTTGTTGGTGTTTTATCTTGCACTAGATAAAACAGAAATGCCAATTATGATTGATCAACCAGAAGATAACTTAGATAATCATTCTGTAGCAAAGATTCTTGTTCCATATATAAAGTCAGCCAAAGAACACAGACAAATCATCATGGTTACTCACAACCCTAATTTAGCAATTGTTGCAGATGCTGAACAGATAATATATGTTAATATTGACAAATCGAATGGAAACAAATTTGAATGTAGTACTGGTAGTATAGAGAACTCAGAGATTAATGAAAAGATTGTTGATGTTTTGGAAGGAACTATGCCTGCATTTAAAACAAGAAGTAATAAGTACCATGAATAATACGATATAATGGTCTTATAGTAATGTATCTAAAAAAGTTTTAACTAGTAAGATAGGTCTTTATTATGCTAGCCTGTGTTTAATGCATAAAGTATTTTACCAATTTGCTGATATAGGTACTTTTAATTATAATGGATATTAACAAATAATTGATATATGGGTTGCTATAATAATGAAAATTAAAATGGGAAAAAACAGTAAAATCAATTAATATGGTTAAGAAGATATTGGACTAATAATAGTAAACATAGTTTCATATAAAGTTTGATTCTTAGTTATTTATTAAAAATAATTAAAAAGTATTGCATTAAAATTTATACTGATGTATACTATAAGACATATTATTATTTTTTTTGTATACCTATATTGTTGATAGGCAGTTATTATTAAAGATCCTTGTGGGCATATTAGTATTAAGTAGTGTTTAGTGTGCATTTTTTGCATTTTTATAGAATTGAAAATTGAATATATTAGATTATAAAGCACTTAGAGAAGTTTTAACTTTTTTAAGTGCTTTTTTATATTTAATTTTTGCAGAGTAGAAGTACTCTAACTTTGATAGCTTCCAAATATTATACCATGAAAGATGGGTGAGAGGATTTTGTTTATCTTACCAACTATTGTAATACTAGTAATAAATACATGTGATACTCAAATATGAATGATAATAACAGCAAGAATTAATTCTAAGGGTTAATACTTAAAAAAATGTTTAGTGATATGACAAGAGGTTATAAAGATTTAATATCTAATAAATACTTGCTTACCGTTATACGATACTACATTAAGCAAATATAACTGTAAACCTTATGATGAGTGTGTGGAGGCAAAAGAACTGTTAGTACTCATGGGCAGTTACAAAAATATTAGTATAGATAAAATTGTACATAATTGTTATTAGGGGGAAAAGAATAGAAATGAAATTACTGTTATATTTAATATTAGCTCATTTAGTAGCTGACTTTGTTTTACAAAGTGACCAATTAGTCAAATCTAAAAATGATTATTACAAAGAATTTAATAAATATATATCTATTAAGAATCCATTATTAAAACATGGAATTTTAGTATTATTATCAATGCAAATATTACATTTGTTTTATGATAATTCGTTATTAATTATATTAATGACAATAATAATTACAACAGGCCATCTTTTGATTGATCATAAAAAGCTAATAATAACTCAACAATCCTGTAAAAATGGTCTTCTGTATTTTAGTTTAGAGCAATTTTTACATTTATTATGGATATACTTTGCAAGTATATTTTTTAAAGTATCATATACACAGAAGTATATATGGTTGTTTGGTAGTTATAAATCAAAATATAATAATGGCGAAATAGAGATACCAGATATTGATACATATATTCTAGGTAGCATTATAATACTAATACTTTTTTCAATAGTAGCAGGATCTGTAATTTCATTTATACTTGAGAAGCTTAAAATTGTTAATAATGAGGTAGATGTACATGTAATAGAAATATCAAATGTAATGATTGAAGAAGGTGGGGTGAGTGATGTACAAGAAGAAATAGCTGTTAGCAATGAGCCATCATTAGCGATGAGTAAAACCAATCAAAAAATAGGAATTAAAATAGGTATTATTGAACGATTACTTGTAATTATTTTTGTTGCTATGGGACAATATAGTGCTATGGGATTAATACTTGCAGTAAAATCTATAACAAGATTCGAAGAATTAAAAAATAAAAAAAAATCTGAGTACTATTTATTAGGAACTTTGCTAAGTTTTTTATTTGGAATATTAGGGGGCTTATTGATAAAAAGGTTGATAGATTAGGAAAAAGACGTATTTGATTAATAAAAATAATAGGTGATATATATAATTGGACAGTCTATTATTGAATAAATAACAAAGTGATTGAGTAATATATCAGTGGTTATGACCTAGCCCAAACGACGGGTAGTCTAACCACTTTCTCAACCAATGTCTTGCAATTTATTCAATTATCCCTCACATAACCTCACCCACTAATTATCCCTCTAATCTACTAAAATAGACATATAGTAAGAAAATAACTTTCCAACCTACAAAAAACCCGAATATTTATCCTGAAATAACAAAAAATATTCGGATTTATATTGACATGGAAAATTTTCTCTGATAAAATAAAGTTTGTAATAGAATATCGGATGGAGGGTTAAAGATGGAAAGATTCTTTAAACTTAAACAAAACAATACCAATGTAAAGACTGAAATATTTGCTGGTATTACTACTTTCATGACAATGGCATACATATTAATTGTTAATCCAAGTATATTATCTGGATTACAAACAGCTGATGGATTCATACCTACTGGTATGGATAAAGGTGCAATATTTACTGCAACAGCATTAGCGGCAGTTATCGGTACATTGATAATGGCTTTAGTAGCTAATTATCCATTTGCACTTGCTCCAGGTATGGGACTTAACGCATTCTTTGCTTTTACTGTAGTTCTTAAGATGGGATACAGTTGGCAAGTAGCTCTAACAGCAGTATTTGTAGAAGGTATCATTTTCATAGTTTTAACATTTGTTAATGTCAGAGAGGCATTATTCAATGCTATACCAATGAACCTTAAATATGCAGTTAGTGCAGGTATCGGTTTATTCATTGCTTTTATTGGTTTACAAAATGCAGGTATAGTAGTTGCTGACCCTGCAACATTGGTTACACTTGGTGATATGACTTCAGGAGCAGTTATACTTGCTGTTATTGGTGTTTTAGTCACTGCAATATTAGTTGTATTAAAAGTTAAAGGATCAATATTATTAGGTATCTTGATTACTTGGAATGATATCTGAAGGAATTGGAATATTCCATCCACAGTTCAGTGTAATTCCAACAAGTATTTTCTCAGCACCTCCTAGCATAGCTCCAATAGCATTCCAATTTGATTTTAGTGCATTGGCTTTAGCTAACTTCTGGGTTGTTGTTTTCTCATTCCTATTTGTTGACTTATTTGATACATTAGGAACTTTGATAGGTGTTTCTAGTAAAGCTGGATACCTTGACAAAGATGGTAAACTACCAAAGATCAAACATGCATTATTTGCAGACTCAGTTGCTACAGTAGCTGGAGCATGTTTAGGTACTTCAACAACAACAACATATGTTGAGAGTGCATCAGGAGTAGCTGATGGTGGTAGAACTGGATTAACATCTTTAACAACAGCAGTATTTTTTGTACTTGCATTATTCTTCTCACCAATATTACTTTCAGTTCCAGCATTTGCAACTGCACCAGCATTAATAATTGTTGGATTCTATATGATAGAATCTATTGCTAAAGTAGATTTCAGTGATTTCACAGAAGCTATACCAGCATTCTTAACAATTTTAGTTATGCCTTTATCATATAGTATTTCAGAAGGTATTGTGTTTGGAGTAGTTTCATATGTAGTTATTAACTTATGTGTGAAGAAGGGTAAAAAAGTTCACCCAATAATGTATATACTTTCAATACTATTTGTGTTAAAATACATATTATTATAAAATTAAATATTTCTTCTGTATGACTGGCGGAAGTGGGAGTACCCACAGGGAGTACAGAATTATAATTATGCCGACCGCCTGGGCAATAGACCGTTATGGAGTCTATGTGCTCAGGCGGTCTTTTATTATCTTAGTGATAAGCATTCTGCTTTTCATGTCTTATTAATTAATAGAGAGGATAGATAAAATGAAACAATGGCATAATTTTAAAGATGGAATATGGAAACAAGAAATCAATGTAAGAGATTTTATTCAAAAGAATTATAACCCTTATGAAGGGGATAACAGTTTTTTGCAAGGACCTACTAAGAGGACAAATGAACTTAATGAATACTTCAAGAAATTGAAAAAAGAAGAACTTGATAGAGGAGTTCTTGATATTGATACAAGAACGGTATCCTCCTTATTGACTTTTGAACCAGGCTATATTGACAAAGATAAAGAGATCATAAAAGGCTTACAGACTGACAAACCATTGAAAAGATCAATCAATCCTTTTGGTGGAATTCGTATGACTAGAAATGCTTGTCAGGCATATGGATATGAAGTTGATGAAAAAGTCGAGGAAGAATTCAAATATAGAACAACACATAATGACGGTGTTTATCGAGTTTACTCTGATGAAATGAAATTGGTAAGAAAGACAGGCGTTATTACAGGATTACCTGATGCATATGGCAGAGGTAGAATAATAGGAGACTATCGTAGAGTTGCTCTCTATGGTATAGATCATTTAATACAGGAAAAAGAATTAGATAAGAAAAAATATAGCAATGAGATGATGTCAGATGAAAATATTAAGTTGCTTGAAGAGTTATATAGACAAATAGATTTCTTGAATAAGCTGAAAGAAATGGCAAGATTATATGGAGATGATATCTCACTTCCAGCTGAAAATGCAAGAGAAGCAATACAATGGATATATTATGCATATCTTGGAGCTATAAAAGAACAAAATGGTGCAGCTATGTCGCTAGGTCGTATCAGCACATTTATAGATATTTATATTGAAAGAGATATAGCAAGTGGATTAATCACAGAAGCCAGAGCACAAGAATTAATTGATGATCTAGTATTAAAATTACGTATGGCAAGACAACTAAGGACTCCTGAATATAATGAACTTTTTGCAGGAGATCCAATGTGGATTACAGAAGCAATAGGTGGTATGGGTGAAGATGGAAGAACATTAGTTACTAAGAGCTCCTATAGATTCATTAACACCTTATATACTTTAGGTTCAGCACCAGAACCTAATATAACAATTTTATGGTCAAAAGAATTACCAGCTGATTTTAAGAAATTCTGTGCAAAAGTATCAATTGACACAGATTCCATACAATATGAAAATGACGATTTGATGCGTTCATTATATGGAGATGATTATGGTATAGCATGTTGTGTATCAGCTATGAAAATAGGAAAACAAATGCAGTTCTTTGGAGCAAGATGTAATATGCCAAAAGTTTTATTGATGGCATTGAATGGCGGTAAGGATGAAATAAAAGGGATTCAGGTAGGACCAGAAATGAAACCATTGGAAGGAGAAGTTCTTGTTTATGAAGAAGTACTTGAACGCTTCAAAAAGTATCAGCAATGGTTATGTAAGTTGTATGTAAATACCATGAATGTAATACATTATATGCATGATAAATACGCTTATGAAAAGCTTCAAATGGCTCTTCACGATACTGAGGTTGAACGTACTATGGCTTTTGGTATGGCAGGACTTTCAGTAATGGCAGATTCCTTTAGTGCTATAAAATATGCAAAAGTTATTCCAATACGTAATGAAGTTGGATTGATTATAGATTTTAACATCATAGGCGACTATCCCAAATACGGTAATGATGATGACAGGGTGGATATAATAGCTAGTGATTTAACAACTGGTTTTATTGATGAATTAAAGAAGCATAAGACTTACAGAAATTCGACTCCATCATTATCTATACTAACAATAACATCTAATGTTGTCTATGGTAAGAAAACAGGTTCTACACCTGATGGCAGGAAACAGGGACACCCTTTTGCGCCAGGAGCCAATCCTATGCACAATCGTGACCACAAAGGAGCATTGGCATCACTTAACTCTGTGGCAAAGATTCCTTATGATAGCTGTTTAGACGGAATATCATGTACTTTTTCTATTCAGCCTAAGACTTTAGGGAAGAGTGATGATGAACAAGTAAAAAATCTTGTCAGCATTTTAGATGGTTATTTCTATCAAACTGGACATCATATAAATGTCAACGTATTAGATAGAGAAAAGTTGATAGATGCTATGGAACATCCAGAAAAATATCCTAACTTGACTATAAGGGTATCAGGGTATGCAGTTAATTTCAATAGATTAAGTAGAGAACAACAGGAAGAAGTTATTAATAGAACTTTTCATGGTAAATATTAAGACTTGCCTTCCATAAAATATAAAAATAAAAAGGAGATCACAAATATGAAAAGAGCGTTAATCAGTGTTTCAGATAAAGCTGGTATAGTAGAATTTGCTAAGAAGTTAGTAGAGCTTGGAGTTGAGATCATATCAACTGGTGGAACTGCTAAGAAACTTATTGAGAATGGTGTAAAAGTAATTGGTATTTCAGATGTTACAGGATTTCCAGAGTGCCTAGATGGAAGAGTTAAGACACTTCATCCGAATATCCATGCTGGATTGCTTGCAATGAGAAGCAGCGAAGAACATATGAAACAATTAGAAGAATTAAACGTTACCCCAATAGATTTAGTAGTAGTTAATCTTTATCCTTTTAAACAAACTATCTTAAAAGATGGAGTAACCAGAGAAGAAGCTATTGAAAACATTGATATAGGTGGTCCAACAATGCTTCGTTCAGCAGCTAAGAATTTCCAGGATGTTGCTGTAGTGGTAGACCCAGAAGATTATGATACAGTATTAAAAGAAGTTGAAGATAAAGGCGAAGTATCCTATGAAACAAAATTTTATTTGTGTTCTAAGGTGTTTGAGCATACATCACACTATGATACTTTAATAGCTAATTATATGAGAAAGCAAAGAAATGCTAATGATTTCCCAGAAACAATTAGTATGACATTCGAAAAAGTGCAAGATATGAGATATGGTGAGAACCCACATCAAAAAGCTGCTTTCTATAGAGAAGTAGGCAATACAAAAGGATGCCTTACTAACGCTAAACAGTTACATGGTAAAGCATTATCTTTTAACAATATAAATGATACAAATGGAGCTCTTGAACTCTTGAAAGAATATGATGAGCCTACAGTTGTTGCTTGTAAACATGCTAATCCTTGTGGAGTAGGTAGTGCAGACAATATCTGTGATGCATATGTAAAAGCTTACAAAGCTGACCCTGTTTCAATATTTGGTGGTATTATTGTAGCCAATAGAGAAATTGATAAAAATACAGCAGAGGAAATTAATAAGATATTTGTTGAGATTGTAGTTGCTCCAAGTTATAGTGAAGAAGCAATTGAAGTTCTTACTCAGAAAAAGAATATTAGAGTACTTACATTAGAAAATATATTACAGAAACAACCTGATACAGCATACGACCTTAAAAAAGTAAGTGGTGGATTACTTATTCAAACAATAGATAATGAGTTATTACCTAATGATCTTGAAGTTGTAACAAAAACTAAGCCATCAAAAGAACAAATGGAAGACTTGAAATTCGCTTGGAAAGTTGTTAAGTTCGCAAAATCTAATGGTATAGCTATAGGAAAAGATAAGATGTCTCTTGGTGTTGGACCTGGACAGGTTAATCGTATATGGGCATGTAAGCAGGCTATAAGACACGCTGTAGAGCATCTAGGAGCTGATTCATTAAAAGGGGCAAGCCTTGCATCAGATGCTTTCTTCCCATTCCCAGACTGTGTTGAAGAAGCTGCAAAAGCGGGAATTACTTGTATTATACAACCAGGTGGTTCAATAAGGGATAAGTTATCTATAGAAGCTTGTGATAAATATGGTATTGCTATGGTGTTTACTGGAATGAGACATTTTAGACATTAATATTAATAATTAAATTAAAGCATTTAAGAGGGGCGTATATCTTAAATGCTTTTTTAACATAATAAAATATTGGTTAGTACAAGTAAGTCAGAAAAAGTATTTTGTTCAGCCTTGGTTATTGCAAAATAGTATATGTATATGTTTCGCCAGCTACTTGCTCGTCCTGAGCAAAAAGCTGGGTTCGGCGTCCTGCCTCACTACTTCACATATACATATACTATTTTGCTTTTAAGGTAGAGGTTGTTAATCACAAAAAACTTTTTCTTCTTTGTAAAATATTTATGGCTACAGTGGTTTTAAAACATAAAGTAAGTAAATGAATTTTGTAACCGAAAGTATAATAAAAGGAGAATGAATAATGGCTAAGAAAAAAATTGGGAGACCTACTGATGATCCAAAAACTATTAAAATTACAGCTCGTATAAATGAGCAGACATTAGAGATTCTAAAAGATTATTGTGAAAGGAATAACATAAACAAAGCGCAAGGTATTAGAGATGGACTGAACTACCTCAAAAATAAATAAAAGTAGAGAAGTTTTAATTATAAGGAATATTAACTATACCTTCACTTGACTTTTGTAACCAAAAGTCATATAATAATATTGGACACAAAAAGGAGGTGTGGAATGTCTAAGAAAAAAATGGGCAGACCTACTACAGACCCAAAACCTCATAGCTTACATGTGAGAGTTAACGACAAAGAGCTTAAGACTCTAGATAATTATTGCGAAAAAAATAATAAGACAAGGGCTCAAGGGGTTAGAGATGGTATTAATGCCCTAGAAAATAAATAATAGAACGATATTGGTGGCATTTTGAGATTACACAACAAGTATATGAAGTATCTTGTGCAAATGATTGTTTATATCTGCAGGGATATAAGGATTGTGTTAAATTACTTGATAAATTAGGGGTGATTTGATTAAATTCAACCTATAAATATTTATAAGTTGACAATTTTCAGTGTTTGTGCTAGTGTAAAAATGTAATTTTATATATTTAGGAGGATTTAAAAATGAATCAAGGTACAGTTAAATGGTTTGATGCAAAAAAAGGTTTTGGGTTTATTTCAGTTGAAGATGGCGACGATATATTTGTACATTTTTCAGCTATTCAAGATGAAGGTTTTAAAAACTTAGAAGAGGGCGACGCTGTTCAATTTGAAGTTGTTGATGGTGCAAAAGGACCTCAAGCAGCTAACGTGAGCAAATTATAATATGATATTATAGATTAACGTAAGTAAGCTGTTTAATTATGGTATACAAAAAGAGGGTTATCTTATCCAACAAGATAACCCTTTTAGATTGTCTTAAAATCTATTAATAGATTTTTACCATATAGCAGGCTAAAGTCACATCTTTTAACTGGCTCAAGAGTGGTAAGTACAGAGAAAATCATATATAGTGATAATAACGAACTTTTACGGCTTGTTGCCATACCTTATAAACAGATAGAAGCAACAAACGTAACGAGAGTATTATCACTATATATGATTTCAATACACAACCGTTGTCATTTCTTCACTTCATACTTTAACGACAATCTGGTTTACCAATAATTATCATGACCCCGTTGATTTGTAATGTCCAACACCTATTCTCCACACTAATAGACAAGGTATAATAAATAAAATCCCCAATATAGGTGAAATAATGTATAATATATTATTTGAGTTATTCTTGTCTAGCAAGTACATAAGTGGATAATAATTAACACAGCCAAAAGGTACCACAAATGTAAAAAAGTTCTTTACCCATTTCTTATAGATGCCCAGAGGATATTGAAACATTTCTCTACCACCATCTGTTAGGATTTTAGCGATTTCTAGACTTTGGATAGTCCAAAAACATAAGGTAGCTGCCAAAATGAATATCCCAGAGAAAATAAAAATCCCACTAATAATCATTAATATGAGAATAATAATCTTTGGTAAATCAAAATCGATAGAAATATTGGTTAATGCCCATATCAAAACTATAATACTTTGCAACAGACGTCCTATCCTAGTAAATTCAAATCTGGAGCCTATTACTTGGACGATAGTTCCACGAGGTCTTACAAGTATTCTATCAAAATTACCAGTTCGGATAAGATTAGAGAAACTATCAAATCCTCTAGCGAAACATTCACTTAACGAAAAAGATATATGTATTATACCAAAGCACAACATGACTTCATAGAAGTTCCAACCAGCAATGTTATTAAATCTCTGGAACATAAAATACATGCCGGCAAAAACGAAAAAGGGTATAAAAAATTGACCAAGGCATAACAGTATAAATGAAGTCCGATACTGCAGTTGGGATTTCAATAATATTTTTAGGTATTTCAAGAATAATTTCATAACAACCTCCAATCTTAACCACCTTGTACTATTACTTTTTTTAATACTTTTTTCATGCTGACTTGCCCTAGTATTATAAGGATTGCCAGCCATATTATTTGTACTAGAATTCCTATGAGAGCATCATTTAGGGGTATATGTCCAGAATATATTCTAAAAGGCATATCGCAAGTTAGATGAAAGGGGAAGACATATACGATTTTCTGCACCCATACTGGCATAAATGGTATAGGAATAACCAAACCAGCAAAAAATTCTCCAAGAACTGCAAATATCAAAGTTGACCCTACAGGTGACATAGTAACGAAAACGGAAATATATATAAACATGGATATAGCGACAACAACAAACAATCCTAGTATAATGGAAATTATAAATATAAATAATGTTGTTATATCTGGTGGTAATGAAATCCTATAAGGTTTTGGAAGAATGAAAGCAATTATAATTATTGGTACGCTTCTAAGAATTGCTCCTGATACTCTTTGGGCTATAAGCTTGGAAAACCAAAAACCATACAGATTAATGGGTCTGCATAATTCATAAGCTATGTTACCACTAGTGATTAGTTCAAATAGTTCACCATCTCTATACCAAAGCATTATAAAAACTAAAAAAGATTGCTTCAGCCAAATATAAGAAACTGTTTGGCTAAAAGAGATAGGTTGAATAGTAGTACTGCTGGAGTAGAATGCTTCAAAAATCATTAGATACATGAATCCCCAGAAAAACTGTGTAGCGACACCTGCATACGCAGCAACTCTATACTGCATACTATTCATCAATCTCAATCTAAAAACAGATAGATAAGCTTTCATATTGCATACTCCTTATATAATTTTACAATGATTTCATCTACTGGCTGTGATTCTACTGTAACATCAGTAATTTCATATGAATTCACTAAAGATGATATAACTTCTGATACGGAGAATATTTTGGTATTTATAGAGAGTACAGCACGTTCTTCTATTTGGGATAGAACAGTAACACCTGGTATGTTGATTGATTTATTTGATCTAGCATATTCTATAGTAATGATTTTATCATTGGAATATTTGTTTCTTAGTGATGTAAGGTTTCCATCGTATAGAATAGTTCCTTTTCCTATTAATAAAATTCTGTCAGCCAGAGCTTCTATATCACTCATATCATGAGTTGTCAATATAATGGTTACATTTTTTTCTTTGTTTATTTCTTTAATGAATTTTCGAACTGCAATTTTGGAAATAGCATCAAGACCAATAGTAGGTTCATCTAAAAATAAGATTTTGGGTGAATGTAATAAGGATGCGGCTATCTCACATCTCATACGTTGTCCAAGACTTAGCTGTCTAACGGGAATATTGATGAAATCATCTAGTTGTAAGGTTTCTGTCAGCATGTCTAGATTGTTGGCATATTCTTTTGGGGGTATTTTATATATGTCTTTCAACAATTCAAAAGAGTCGATAACAGGAACATCCCACCACAGCTGTGACCGTTGACCAAAAACTACACCAATATTTTTTACATGATTAACTCTTTCTTGCCAAGGGGTATGACCTAAAATACTGCAAGTACCAGAATCAGGAACCAATATGCCGCTCATGATTTTGATTGTGGTAGATTTTCCTGCTCCATTAGGTCCTATGTACCCAACAATCTCACCAGTGTCTATTGTAAAAGAAACATCTTTTATAGCGTTAACTATGTCATATTCCCGATGGAAAAGTGATTTAAAAGATGCTTTTACACCTGCTGTACGTTTGGCTACTTTGAAAGATTTGCATAATCCATTTACTTCAATCATAATGAACCTCCTAACGTAATCTAATATATTCAATTTTTTTGCAAGGAAAAATAGTATACTCCTATAACTTAACTAAGTCAAGTTGTATTTAATTAAATTAATATTATATTATTGTTACAATAACCGATAATTAAAGAAAGATATATTATTCTATTGTAGAGAGATAATATATCAATACAATAGAAAATGATAATTACATGAGATGAAAGTTGTTAGCAAAATTAGGAAAAAAGCTTGTAATATAGCGTTAGAAAGTATATATTATTAGTATTAAGGCAAAATAAGGAAAGGATTAGTGAAATGTTTCAGATTGATGATTTTTCATTTAATACAAAAAAGGAATTTTACGATAATATAATTTGTAACGCAAAAGGACTTATGTATGAAGAAAGAGACAAAATTGCAAATTTGGCTAATATATCTGCATTATTATTTTATACAATGGAGAAAATAAATTGGGTAGGATTTTATTTGTATAAAAATGATGAGCTAGTTCTTGGACCTTTTCAAGGAAAACCTGCTTGTATAAGAATAAAAATTGGAAAAGGTGTTTGTGGTACTGCTGCAAAATCAAGAAAAACACAAATAGTACCTGATGTACACGAATTCCAAGGACATATTCCTTGTGACGGCGACACTAATTCAGAGATAGTAATTCCAATAGTAGTAGATAATAAGCTTATAGGTGTTCTAGATATTGATAGTCCTATTACTAATAGATTTGATGTTACTGATAGTGAATACTTAAATAAGTTGGTTTCACTTATTACTGATAGTTGTGATTGGAATGAATAATAAATAAGTTACAATAATTTTTTTGATAAGGAGATGTTACTAAGTGGTTTTTGAAGTAGGTAAGTTATACCATGGTTTCAAATTAGTTGATGAACAAAATATAGGAGAAATCGGTTCTATTGGAAGATTGTTTCAGCATGAGAAAAGCGGGGCAAGACTTGTATCCATAAATAACGATGACAACAACAAAGTATTCTCAGTGAATTTTAGAACTCCACCTGTTGATGATACAGGATTACCTCATATACTAGAACATTCGGTTCTATGTGGATCAAGGAAATTCCCTTTGAAGGATCCTTTTGTTGAATTGGTAAAAGGTTCTTTGAACACATTTCTTAATGCTATGACATTTTCAGATAAGACTATGTATCCTGTAGCAAGCCTTAATGACAAAGATTTCCTTAATCTAGTGGATGTCTATATGGATGCAGTTTTTTATCCTAATATTTATGACAGACCTGAGATTCTAAGACAAGAGGGCTGGCATTATGATCTAGCCAATGTAGAGGAAGATATCACTATAAAAGGTGTAGTATACAATGAGATGAAGGGAGCTTTTTCTTCTCCTGAGCAAGTATTGTTTAGAAAAATTCAGCAATCCCTATTACCTGATACTCCATATGCTTATGAATCTGGTGGAGACCCAGACTATATACCTGAGCTTACAAATGAACAATTCTTGGATTTCCACAAGAAATATTATCATCCATCTAACAGTTATCTATATTTATATGGAGACAGTGATGTTGATAAGATGTTAGAATGGCTGGATGACAATTATTTGAAAGAGTTTGATAGTATAGACATAGATTCTAGTATCAACTTGCAAAAACCTTTCAGTGAGTTTATTGAGAAGGTTGAGTACTATCCAATTTCTTCTAATGAGAGTGAAGAAGGTAAGACTTATCTTAGTTATAATGTTGTTGTTGGTAATGCAACTAACAAAATAGATTATAGATCATTTGAAATACTTGAATATGTACTCCTAGAAGCACCAGGGGCGCCACTTAAGAAAGCTTTAATTGATGCTGGAATAGGAAAAGATGTATTTGGTTCATATGACAATACTTTGTTACAGCCAACATTAAGTATAGTGGCTAAGAATTCAGATACAAGTAAAAAGGAAGAGTTCATTTCAATTATAAGAAATACCTTACAGGAAATAGTTGAAAAAGGTATTGATAAAAGAACAATAGAAGCAGCAATTAATTATTTTGAATTCAAAGTAAGAGAAGCTGATTATGGAAGATATCCAAAAGGAATCATCTATGCTATGATGTGTATGGACAGCTGGTTATACGATAATGATCCTTTTATGCATTTATCATATGATGAAACTTTTGAAGCCTTGAAAGAAGGAATTAAGACTGATTTCTACGAAAAATTGATTGAAGAAAATCTGTTAAACAATACTCACGGAAGTTTACTTATGGTAGAACCTAAAAAAGGTATATTAGCGAAACGTGAGAAAGAGTTAGAAGATAAACTTAAGGCTTTTAAAGACTCTTTATCAGATGATGAACTTAATAAGTTAGTAAAAGATACTATTCATCTTGAAGAATATCAAAGTGAACCAGAAGCCAAGGAAACACTGTTGAAGATACCTTTATTAAGCTTGGATGATATTAGTAAAGAACCTGAACATCTTTTATTGGAAGAAGGGGAAATAGAAAACATCAAGGTATTATTACATCCTGCATTCACTAATAATATTGCTTATATCAAGTTGTTGTTTGATACTAAAAAGATACCAGAGGATCTTATTCCTTATATTGGTCTGATAACAAAAGTATTAGGCAATATGGATACTGAGAATTATAGTTATGGTGAATTATCCAATGTCATTAATATAAATACTGGTGGTATTTCCTTCAATATTAATATATATGGACAGAATAATGAGCCAGATGTATTCTTACCAAAATTTGAAGTATACGGTAAATGTTTTTATGAAAAGATTCCACAGTTATTTGAGTTATTTGGTGAAATCATGTTTAATACTGATTTCTCAGATACAAATAGATTATTGCAAGTAATATCAGAAGCAAAATCACGTATACAAATGATGTTGACAAGTAGTGGGCACATAGCTGCTGCTACAAGAGCTGAAAGCTATTTTGCTAATACTGCATTATACAAAGAATTAACAAGTGGAATATCCTTCTATCGTTTCTTGGATAAACTAGAAAGCAACTTTGAAGAGATGTCAGAAGAAATAATAAGCGACATTAAGAAAACTCTAAGTTATATGTTTAAACCTGAGAATCTAGTTATAACTATGACTTCTGAGAAAGATGCTTATGGATTATTTAATGGGGAAGCTAAACATTTTATTGAAAAATTGGATGATTCATTATTGGAACTGGATGATGTGAAATTCGACTTAAATAAAACGAATGAAGGATTATTGACATCAGATAAAATCCAATATGTAGCAAAAGCAGGAAACTTCATTAAAAAAGGATATCATTATTCTGGTACTCTCAAGGTATTGCAGACTATAACCAGTTTAGATTATTTATGGAATAATGTAAGAGTCAAAGGTGGAGCTTATGGATGCATGAACGCATTTTCAAGAAATGGTAATGTATATTTCACATCCTACAGAGATCCTAATCTTAAAAAGACTCTAGACACTTATGATAAGATAGATGGTTTTATCTCTACCTTTGATACAGATGATAGAGAAATGACTAAGTACATCATTGGTACTATCAGTAATCTTGATAGACCATTGACACCAGCTTTAAAAGGAGACAGAGCTATTGGTTCATATATCAGTAATGTCTCTTATGAAGATATATTAAATGAAAGAAAAGAAGTTTTAAGTACTACCAAAGAAGATATTAGAGGTACGGCTGATCTAGTTAAATCAGTATTGAAACAAGATAATATCTGTGTAGTGGGTAATGAAAACAAGTTAGAGAAAAACAAAGAAATATTTAATGAATTAGTTCATTTATTCAATTAATTAAAGATTAATATTATACTAATGCTGACGGTCACTTGTTGACCGTTAAGCATTTTACTTACAGGAGGAAGATTTTGAATAATTTTAAATCAGGATTTGTTACAATTATAGGTAGACCTAATGTAGGAAAATCTACATTGATGAATCAAATAATAGGGCAAAAAATTGCTATTATGTCGGACAAACCTCAGACAACAAGAAATAAGATCAGGACATTTATTACAACTGAGGAAGGTCAAATCATTTTTATTGATACACCAGGTATTCATAAACCAAAGCATAAGTTGGGTGAATTCATGAATAAGACAGCTCTTGATACTTTTAGAGAAGTTGACGTTGTCTTATGGCTGGTTGAACCTGATATGAAAGTTGGTAAAGGTGATGAATATATAATCGAGCAACTGCAAAGGGTTAAAACACCAGTTATCCTAGTAATCAATAAAATAGATAAGATATCAAAAGATGAGATTTTACAAGTAATAGCTGCTTATAAGGATGCTTATGATTTTGCTGAAATTATCCCTATTTCCGCATTGAAAGGTGAAAATACTGAAGATATCACCAAAATATTGTTTCAATATCTAGAAGAGGGTCCTCAATTTTTTGATGGTGATATGATAACTGACCAACCAGAACGTCAGATTGTTGCTGAGTTAATCAGAGAAAAAGCACTTCATCTATTACAACAGGAAATACCTCACGGAATAGCTGTTGTCATTGACAGGATGAAAGACAGGTCCAATAAAGATATTGTGGATATTGATGCGACAATTATATGTGAAAGAGATTCTCATAAAGGTATTATAATTGGTAAACAAGGTGCAATGCTCAAGAAAATAGGAACTAGGGCAAGAATAGACATAGAAAATCTTCTAGGTTCAAAAGTTAATTTGAAAATATGGGTAAAAATCAAGAAAAATTGGAGAGATAGTGATTTCTTACTTAAAAATTATGGATTCAATAAAAAGGATATGGATTAAAACTTTTGGATTATAAAAAATATACATTGCATAGGACTATAGTCCTAGGGTTGTAGGAATTAAAATCCCGATTTTATGCTATGTTGAATGGCACACTAATTTTGTCAAGGGTAAAAAATCAGTTTATTCATGGGAATATTTGAGCAGTATATAAAATTCTTAACAGGTAAACCTATAGATATAATAAAATATATTTTTAGGGGGTAACAAAAATGTTTAAGAATATATTATGGAATTTGTTTGAAAATACTGGTAGAATTGATGTTTATTTAATCTATAAACAATATGAACCCAGAGGTAGTACTTATTCATCTAAAGAAATAAATAGAACATATGAAAACAAGAAATGTGCCAATAGTGATATAGTGTAATGATACACATTTATGTATTGCTAATCATGAAGAGCTGTTATTAAGATGTTTTTTCTATATAACTATAGAAAAATATATCTGGTAATAGCTTTTTTTAGTTTAATATGCTAACTGATAATTGAACAAAAATAAATTCTGCAAGAAAATAGTTGCACACGTGTACATAATGTGATAGAATGTTTTTGAAAGGAAGATTGTAATGAGTATTACTATTAAAGATATAGCTAAGTTAGCAGGTGTTTCTCATGCTACAGTTTCAAGAGCTCTTAATGATAGTCCCTTGATTAGTGATAAGACCAAGGACAGAATCAAGAAAATAGCTAAAGACAATAATTATATTCCTAATTATAGTGCAAAAAGTCTAAAACTTGATAAGTCATATAATATTGGAGTATTTCTATCAGCCCTTGAAGGTACCAGCCCATCTTTCTTCTATAGTTCAATCAAAGGTGTAAATAGATTGATGAAGGAAAGAAATTATAACTTGGTAGTTAAAGCAATAGATGATCTAAACGGAGATTACAGCATTGTAAATAGTAAACATTACGATGGAATTTTGGTTGTCAGTCAGAAAATACAAGATGATGAATTTATAAAATATATAGGTGCATTGAATATACCTGTAGTAGTTCTTAATAGAAAAATAAACATAGAAGGAACAACTTGTGTTTATTCCGAAGATAGAGACGGAGCATACCAAGCCGTAAAGTACTTGACTAATCAAGGTCACAAGAGAATTGGATTAATAAAAGGTAAAGAAGGATTCTTGAACAGTAGTGAAAGATTAGAGGGATACAAACTAGCTATGAATGAAGCTTCACTTACAGTTGACAAGAAATTGATAGCAAGTGGTAAGTTTGACGTAATCAGTGGTTACAAAGGAATGAACAAGATATTGGATAACAATACTGAATTACCTACAGCTATGTTTTGTTCCAATGATGAAATGGCATTTGGTGCTATAAAAGCAATAATAGAAAAAGGACTTAGAGTTCCAGAAGATATATCTGTTGTAGGATTTGATGATATTGAGATGTGTAAGTATATTACACCTGAACTTACAACAGTAAGAAGAGAAATATCAAAAATAGCATATAGTGGTACAGAAATTCTGTTCGATATGCTTGATAATAATAGTAACAAAGAGTTCTATCACACAAAAGTTGACTGTAAATTAAAGATAAGACAGTCAGTGCATAGGTTAAATCAATAAACGTAATATATTATTTTGATAATATTGCACACGTGTACATTATGTAGGAGGATGATATTTTGAAAGAGTTTTTATGCGAAGATTTTATGCTTAACAATGAAGTTGGGAAGAAATTATATCATGAATATGCGGCTGATATGCCTATTTATGATTATCATTGTCACTTAAGTCCAAAGGAAATTGCAGAAGATAAACGATATAAGAATATTACTGAACTTTGGCTAGGTGGAGACCATTATAAGTGGAGAGCTATGAGAAGTCATGGTATAGAAGAAAAATACATAACAGGTGATGCTTCAGATAAAGATAAATTCTTTAAATGGGCAGAAACCATATCTTATTGTATTGGCAATCCTCTTCATCATTGGACACATCTAGAGCTTCGTAGATATTTTGATATAACCGAACCATTGAGCCTAGATACAGCTGAAGAGATCTGGAATGCATGTAACGAAAAGTTAAAAGAAGATGGTTTCAGTGCAAAAGGCTTGATAAAAAGGTCCAATGTAAAAGTTATAGGTACTACTGATGACCCCATAGATGACTTGAATTATCATAAGATAATACAAGAGGATAAAGATTTTGATACAAAAGTATTGCCAGCATTCAGACCTGATAAGTGTGTCAATATCAATAAAGATACTTTTTTACCTTGGATGGGTGAATTGGAAGAAGTAGTTGGTTATCCAATTAATGATGTTGATAGTTTATTAAAAGCCATGGAGGAAAGAGTACTATTTTTCCAAAACTCTGGTTGTAGAATAGCCGATCATGGTCTTGAAGGAGTTAAATACATAAAAGCCGGTAAAGATGAGATTAACGATATATTACTTAAGAAATTATCAAAGACTAATATTGATGAAGAAGAAACAATAAAATATCAAGGCTTCATGCTTGTGTTTTTTGGAAGATTATATAAGAAATACAATTGGGCTATGCAGTTGCATATGGGTTGTATCAGAAATAATAATTCAAGAATGATGAAGCTGTTAGGTCCAGATACAGGATTTGATGCAGTTGGTGATTATAGTATTGCTGAGGGATTAGCAGGAATTCTTAATGCATTGGATGAAACTGATGAATTGCCAAAAACTATTTTATATAACCTTAATCCTTCTGATAATTATGTATTAGGAACTCTTATAGGATGTTTCCAAAACTCAGATGCAAGAGGTAAAATACAATTTGGTGCAGGTTGGTGGTTCAATGACCATAAAGACGGAATGGTTAAACAAATGATTGATCTGGCTAATCTGGGATTACTAAGTAATTTCGTTGGTATGTTGACGGATTCAAGAAGTTTCTTATCATATACGAGACATGAATATTTTAGAAGGATTCTATGTAACCTTATTGGTAAATGGGTTGAAGATGGTGAATTCCCATACGATATGAATCTCCTTGGTAATATAGTCAAGAATATCAGTTTTAACAATGCAAAAGAATATTTTGATATAGAATTATAGAAAATAGTTTAATACGTTATTAAAGACGATATTATAAAAATACATCATAAGAGAGGAATGAGCATTAACATGAAAAGAATGGAAACAATTAAAAAAATCGTAGATAGCGGTGTTGTTGCAGTTATCCGTGCAGAGTCAAAAGAAGATGGTATGAAAATTATTGAAGCTGTAAAAGCTGGTGGAATCAAGGCACTTGAAATTACAATGACAGTACCAGGTGCAGTTGATATTATAAAAGAATTAACTGATTTATACAAAGATGAAGATGTAATCATTGGAGCAGGAACAGTTCTTGATCCAGAAACTGCTAGAGCATGTATTCTTGCAGGAGCAGAATATATCGTAAGTTCAAGTTTTAATCCAGAAACTGTAAAATTATGTAATCGTTATAGAGTACCTGTTATGCCAGGTATCATGACACCTGCTGAGGCTCTAACTGCTCTTGAATCAGGTGTAGAAATCTTGAAAGTATTCCCAGGAAATGCATTTGGTCCTTCTATCATCAAAGCATTCAAAGGTCCTATGCCTCAAGGTAATTACATGCCAACAGGTGGTGTAAGTCTTGATAATGTTCATGAATGGATTGAAGCTGGTGCGGTAGCTGTAGGAACAGGAAGCGTTCTTACTAAAGGAGCTAAAACTGGCAATTATGAACTAGTAACTGAAACTGCTAAGAAATTTGTTGATGCTGTAAAAGAAGCTAGAAAAAACTTAAATAAATAAATCTGATTATAAGAAAGGATTGAATATAGATGAGTAAAAAAGTAGTTACTATGGGAGAAATTATGCTTAGACTCTCAACTAAAGGATATGAAAGATTTACACAAGCTGAGTCTTTTGATGTAGTATATGGTGGTGGAGAAGCTAACGTAGCTGTTTCACTTGCTAATTATGGTTTTGATGCTCATTTCGTGACTAAACTTCCAGAAAATCCAATTGGACAAAGTGCTGTTAATCACTTAAGAAGATTTGGAGTTAATACTGACTATATTGCTAGAGGTGGAGATAGAGTAGGTATATACTACTTAGAGACAGGTGCTTCAATGAGACCTTCAAAAGTAGTTTATGATCGTGCTGATTCTGCAATTGCTGAAGCTGATATTGAAGATTTTGATTTTGATGAAATATTTAAGGATGCAGAGTGGTTCCATTTCTCAGGAATTACACCTGCAATCAGTAAAAAAGCAGCAGTTCTTACTGAAAAAGCATTAATAGCTGCTAAAAAACATGGAGTGACAGTTAGTGTAGACCTTAACTATAGAAAGAAATTATGGACACCAGAAGAAGCAAAAGAAGTAATGACCAATCTAATGCAATATGTTGATGTATGTATTGGTAATGAAGAAGATGCAGAGAAGGTATTAGGATTCAAACCTGGTGAAACAGATGTTACTTCAGGAAATCTTGAACTTGATGGATATAAAACAATATTTAAACAAATGAAAGAAAAATTCGGTTTCAAATATGTTGTTACAACCTTAAGAGAAAGCTATTCAGCATCAGACAATGGATGGTCAGCTCTTATATATGATGGTAATGAATTCTACCGTTCCAAAAAATATGATATAAGAATAGTTGATAGAGTAGGTGGAGGAGACTCATTTGCTGGTGGACTCATTTATGGTTTACTATCAAGCAATGATGACTTCAAATATGCTCTAGAATTTGCTGTTGGTGCTTCTGCACTGAAACATACTATAAAAGGAGATTTTAACTTAGTTACTGTAGATGAAGTAGAAACACTTATTAATGGTGATGCTTCAGGTAGAGTACAAAGATAATTTCTTATTAAAATTGCTAAACATATAAACATTAAATATACACGTGATGGGGACAGTTCTTTAGAAGGACTGTCCCTATTGCATTTGAATTGAAGTCATAGAAATGTAATACTAATAAGACTATAAATACTTGCAATAATTGCTTATAAGGTATATTATGGAAGTGTTTAATACATAATTACGTACGGGGGATGATAAATGGATTCTAGATACATAAGATATACTATAATGATAGGTTTAATAGTCTTGTTAGTTGGTTGTAATAAAGCTCAGAGTCAGAAAAAAAGTTATAAGATATCACCTATTGAAACTATAAGTAAAAATGAAAACACCAAGATAAGAGATAATGATAATAAACAGAAACAAAAACAGTTAAATAATACGTCTATAACTAAGAAATATGCAAATCTATCAGATGATAACATGAATTATGAAGATTGGTATTTATACACTGAATATGGAAAAGAAAATAAACCTTATATATATAGGTTCAATATAAAGACTGGTAATAAAGTAAGGGTGTGTCAAGGTAAAATGGTAGAGAAAACCCTTATGAGTGATACAATACATTATATTAATGAAACAGGTATTAAGTTGCTCCATAACAATCAAAATATTAATTTGCTCAACAGAAATATAGACAAGTATGAAAAAATAGAAAATGGTTATGTCTATATATCAGCTGATTCCATCTATTATTTTAACACTACTACCAATACTGAAAGTATTCTTACTACATTTAAGGATTCCATTGCTGATGGAATAATATCAGCTGCTTCTAACAACAATTATATCATGTACTCTATAAAGACAGATGACAGGGTTCAATTAAATATCTATAATATTGGAAATAATGAAAACAAACCTATATTACAAGACCAAGTTTGTAGTAATATAATGAGTATTAAAGGTGAATTTTTTCTATACAACGATTCAAATAAAGAAATAATGGTTTATGATAATGACGAGTTGAAAGAATTAGTTACAGCTTATCCAAGTCAAAATAAAATATCATATTATAATAATAAGATATATTACGTAAGTGATAATTTATATATTCTTGATACCAATGATTACTCAATAAAAACAGTTAATACATATTCCAGTGAAAACACTTTATTGGAAATCAAAGATGATAAAGTTTACCTTTATGGTAACCAGCTAATGATTTATTACATAGAACAAGATAGAATAAAAAATAAAAATATATATCTAGAAACAAGTAATGAAATAGATATCGTAGAAGATATGATATATCAGATTAACCGTAACGAGGGTTATATAATTAAAAGTGATCTTGAAGGTAGAAGAGTCTATAATTATAGTCTAGAATATTTCATAGATTATTTTATGGGAGACAACTGTATCTATTTATTGGATGACAAGGGAATAATAAGTAAGATAGATAAAGATACTCTTGCTGGTATTGAAACTACTAGAAAATATGATAATTCCTATATATATCAAGTTAAAAGTAAAAGAGATAATAATGTATTCAGAGTAGAGAATTATAATGCATTGGTTCATCTTAATGAAAATACTTATTATCCAAGCAGTTCACATAGATTAATAAGTCTGGAGTCCAATAAGAGGGCATTAGAAGAACTTAACTTAAGTAATAGTGACTGGTATGATTATAATGATAAATTTATAGTATATGTTGATGGAAGTGGAATTCTACACTATTACAATAGGTACACAAAAGAGAAAAAGAGTCTAAAAGCTAGCAATATCAATGATTTAAGAATTATAAATAATAGTATATTCTATTACTCAATAGACGATAGAGCATTATACTGCTATAAAAATAATAGACATAAAAAAATAGTTGAAGGTAATATAAAAGAATATGAAGTAGTAGGTAATAAAATATATTACGTGGACAAGTATTTATATAGAGTTAATATTGATGGTACCGAAAAAGAGAAACTCAATGATTATTCTACTGAATTATTAATTGGTATTGATAATGAAATATTCTATATGGATAATGAAGATAGGAATGCTTTATATAGAATTAATAATAATGAAGGTACTGGTGAATTGATGGATAGAATTTTAACTGGCGATATAAAGGATTATTTTACTGATGGAGAAAAATTATATCTCTATTATAATGATAAATATAATCATGTTATACAATCACTTAATATAAATAGTCTAGAGTTCGAGAGACTATATGTTAAAGGAAGTAGAAGAAAATAGGAACGTATAATATTACTGATGGGAAGGAGTAGTAGGTTATGTATACCCCTGAGTATTTTATAGAAAAATTACAATTGGCTCCACATATAGAAGGTGGATATTACCGAGAGATATATAATGATACATCTCATAAAATAGGAATTGAGGATTATGATGGTAAAAGGTCTTTAACAACAACTATTTATTATCTCATAAAACTAGGACAAGTTTCAAAATTTCATAAATTAAAATCTGATGAGATATGGTTCTATCATTATGGTTCACCCCTAACGATACATATGATTGATACAGAAGGAAAATATAGTAAAGTTGTATTGGGATTAAATATAGAAAAAGGAGAATTACCACAGCTGATTGTACCTGCAAATACTATTTTTGGTGCTGAAGTTGTTGAAGGGGGGACTTTTACATTAGTTAGCTGTATGGTTTCTCCAGGATTCGACTTCAAAGACTTTCAAATGTATTCCAGTAATGAATTGATTAATGAATATCCAGACCATAAAGAAATAATACATAAACTCAATGGATAATTGAAACCTACTTTTTAGTAGGTTTCCTCATTTTCTTTGACTTTTTGTTTTTAGTGGATTTCTTTGCTACAGAATATCCGAAAGTACCTAATTTTTTACCTAGTCCAAAGTAAGTACCATGTGAATAGCATATGGGATTAGATTTATCTAGATGGAATTTGTTGTTATTGTCTAGATATTTTTCATCAGCATTAACTGCAACCACTTCTGCCATAAACATATCATGAGAACCAAGTTTTATTATCTCTTTGACTTTACATTCAATGTTCACAGGACTTTCTGCTATTAAAGGAGCTTCAACTTCTCTAGCTTTCTCAATGGTCAGATTCATTTCCTTAAATTTATCAATATCTCTACCTGATTTAACTCCACAATAGTCAACAGCCCTTACTAATTTTTCATTACTTAAATTAATAACGAATTCTTTTGTTTCTTCTATTATTTTATATGAATGTCTACTAGGACGAACAGAGATATATGTCATCGGTGGGTTTGTACAGATCGTTCCTGTCCATGCAATAGTAATTATATTGTAATTATCTTTACAATTTCCACATGTGACTAATACAGCTGGTAAAGGATATATCATATTACCAGGCTTCCAATTTATCTTTGACATTATTACCCTCCTTGCATTATTTTGTCGAAATGTAAGTTTTATAAATAAACTACTTAATATTATTATATATATATATTAAAAAAAATCAATTACTAATAATAATTATATATAGTAATAAGCTAAAACAACTATATTATATAATTGATATATATTAATTAATTAAATAGAAATCATTGACAATTTTTACAAAAAAGTGTAATATTAATTGTATTTACTAGAAAGGGGCTGATTTATTATGAAGAGTATCAAGTCAAAATTGATATTGATTTTGTGCGTAATAATTGTGATTTCATGTAGTGGGTTAGGGTTGATCTCTTATAATTTTAGTAAGCAGGCGTTGGTAGATTCTGTAGAACATAATCTAATAACTATTGCTGAAAAATCATCACAATTAATAGAAGAAAGAGTTAATAAGGAATTAGGAAAATTAGAGGTCATTGCTGGTAGAACTAGAATAACAGATCCAGATAATACTACTGAAGATAAGTTAGATGCTCTAAGAGAAGAAATCAGTAGAAATGGATATCAGTTGATGGATTTAATTGATACTCATGGACAGGCTGTGTCTACAGGTAATAAAAAATATGATCTAAGTCATAGAGAATATTTTAAAAGGGCAATGAATGGACAATCTACTATTTCTGATTTGTTGGTTAGTGCAGAAGATGGATCACTGATTGTTGTATATGCTACACCTATAAAATCTAATGGAGATATAACAGGAGTTCTAGTAGCAATAAAAGAAGCAATTTCATTCAGTGATGTCATAAAGGATATAACAGTTGGAGAAACTGGTTATGCATACGTAGTAAATGATGAAGGTATGATTGTTGCAGATAAAGACGTTAAAAGAGTTAACAATGTAAACCTATTGAAAGAAGTAGAAAATGACAAGAAATCTAAAAAATTGAAAGAACTACTAGACAAAATGATTGCAAAAGAACAGGGTAGTGGTTCATATACATATAATGGGTCAGAGCATATGATCGGATATTCACCAATTAATAATACAAACTGGTCAATTGGAATAACAGCTCCTTTGGATGAAGTTTTATCAGAATTAGATGGATTAAGAAGTAGTACGTTAATGATATCAGGAGTAATATTAATCATATCATTATTCTTTATATATCTAGTGGGAGCATTCATCACTAAGCCTCTTGTTGATCTATCTAAAAATATAGATATTATGGCTCAATTTGACTTAAGAGAAAACAATGACAACAAGATTCTTAAGCATAAAAAGAGAAAAGATGAGATAGGATTTATTTTCAACTCAATATCTGTTATGCAGAATAATTTTATTAGCTTGATCAAGAAAATAACTGAAACGGTAAATAGTATAACAGAATCATCAGCTAGTATGAGTTTGACAACTCAGCAATCAGCACAAGCTGCTGAGGAAGTTGCTACTACTATAAGTGAGATTGCCAAAGGAGCAACGGACCAAGCAAAAGATACCGAAAAAGGTTCTGAGACTGTTTATGAATTAGGTGATCTTATAGAAAAAGAACATGAATGTATGGAGGAAGTAAGTACTAATTCAGATAAAGTAATAAAGCTGGCTGATGAAGGACTTATTGAAATTAATGAATTAAAAGAAAAGACTGACCTTAGCAAGGAAGCAACTATAGAGATCTTTGAAGTAATCAAAAAAACCAATGAAAGTTCTAAAAAAATATCAAAGGCAAGTACTATGATTGCATCTATTGCGGAACAGACCAACCTACTAGCACTTAACGCTGCTATAGAGGCTGCAAGAGCAGGTGATGCGGGTAAGGGATTTGCAGTTGTAGCAGATGAGATTAGAACTTTGGCTGAACAATCTACTGAATCTACTAAAGAAATTGATCTAGTAGTAAATGAATTGATTACTAATGCAGGTCAGACAGTTAAACGGATGGAAGAAGTATATACTATAGTCAATCATCAAATAAATAGTGTGGATGTTACAGAAGGCAAGTATAAACAGATTGTCGAAGCTATAAGCAGCACAGATGATAGTATAGATAGATTAAATAGCATAGGTGTAGAATTACAGAAGAAAAAAGAAAATATACTTGATGTTATACAGAATCTATCAGCAATTGCTGAAGAAAATGCAGCTAGTACAGAAGAAGCAGCAGCTTCAACTGAAGAGCAATCTGCATCCTTACAGCAAATTGCAAGTACCAGTGAAAGTCTCGCAGAATTAGCAGCAGAATTAAATCAGGAAGCTTCTAAATTCCAGCTATAGATATAAAGGCTATCTTAATAATACATAAGAGATTATGTATTATGAGATAGCCTTTTTTTTATACTATTTCATTGAATATTGTATTAATAATATTAAATATTTCTACGGTATCCTTTTTTGAATTGTATTAAGTAATTTGTGTAATAATAGACTTGTTTTTGTTATGATATCACAAGTGTTTTCTTTAATTAATAAAGAAAAAGACATTACTTACAAATTATTTGAATTGTACAATTTGACATTTTTTGGTGAAAGAGTTAGAATTATCACATGATAAATGGGGGAGGATACAGCAGTGAAAAGTATAAAAACAAAGTTGATTTTAGCAATATCAGTCATTGTATTAATATCATGTGTTGGAGTATCAATAATATCTTATACATATGGAAGCAAAGTATTATTAAACAAGACAGAAGATAATCTGGTTGTTATATCTGAAAAGTCATCTCAAGTAATTTCCGAAAGAATTAATATTGAAAAAGAAGTACTCAAATCTGTTGCATCCAAAGAAAAAATAGTTGAAAATTATGTAACTAAACGAGAAAAAATGATAGCACTTAATAACGAAATAAGAAAATACGGGTATTCTAAGATGTTGATAGCTAATATTGATGGACAAGCTTATTCCAACGACAACAAAGAATATGATGTATCCCAAAGAGAATATTTCAAGAAAGCTATGGATGGAGAAACTATAATTTCAGATGTTATTGTAATTGAAGATTCTCTAGTGGTAACATATGCAACTCCAATCTGGAGAGGTGGAGGAGTATGTGGTGTATTGATTGGTGTCAGAGATATTAATACATTCATTAATATGATTTCTGATATAACTATTGGAGAAAGTGGATATGCTTTCATAGTTAATAGGGAAGGTCAATTAGTAGCAGATAAAAGTATTGAAAGAGTTGTTGATAATGTCAATCTATTAGAAGAATCCAAGAACTCTAGTAAATACAATGAAATCGTCAATAAAATGATAGAAGGGCAAAGTGGTAGCGGAAAATATAGCTTCAATAATGCTAATAACATTATGGGATATGCTCCAATATTAAATACCAATTGGTCACTAGGAGTTGTGGCACCAGTAAATGAAGTATTAAGTGAACTGGATAAGATGAAATCAACTAGTTTCAAAACTATACTCGTAACTTTAGTAATAACTTTAATAATAGTCTATATATTGGGAGCAATGATTGCTAAACCTCTAAGAAAATTAGCAAAAGTATTGAATAAATTATCTAGATATGATTTAAGTAGGAATGATGAGAATATAAGCCGATATTTTAAAAGAAGAGATGAAATTGGAATCATATCCAATTCTTTATCAAAGATGCAAGATAATTTTATAGAACTTATTAAAAAGATTTCTGATGCATCCAAAGAAGTAAGGGATTCTTCTCTTTCTATGACAGATATTACTGGACAATGTGCAAACGCTGCTAATAGTGTAGCAGTAACTGTGGGAGAAATTGCAAAAAGTGCTTCTGATCAGGCGCATAATACAGAAGTGGGTTCAGATGCAATATATCAGCTAGGTAATTTGATAGAAGACGAGAAAAATGTTATGGAAGAACTTAATGATAATTCTGATAAAGTAGGTGAACTAATAGAATCAGGTCTGATTGAGATAGATGAGTTGATTAATAAAACAGAAGAGAGTGGTAAATCAGCAAAAGATATTTTTGGTGTTGTTGCTGAGACAAACAAAAGCACACAAAAAATCAGCAAAGCAAGTACTATGATTGCGGCTATTGCAGAACAAACTAATCTATTAGCTTTAAATGCAGCGATAGAAGCGGCTAGAGCAGGAGATGCAGGAAAAGGATTTGCAGTAGTTGCAGATGAAATAAGGAAACTTGCTGAACAATCTACTCATTCAACAAAAGAAATTGATAATATAGTTAACGAATTAATTAATAATGCTCAAGAGGCTGTAGTCAAGATAAAAGAGGTTTCTGACATTGTTGAAGAGCAAGTTACAAGTGTCAAAGTAACAGAAAATAAATATAAAGATATTTCTCATGCTATAAACGATTCAAGTAGAAGTGTTGACAAACTGAATAATTTGGGGGAAGAACTCCAAATAAAAAAAGCTAGTATACTAGATGTTATAGGTAATCTATCTACCATTGCAGAAGAAAATGCAGCTAGTACCCAAGAAGTTGCTGCATCTACCCAAGAACAATCTGCATCATTGCAATTGATAGCAACCACTAGTGAGAAATTATCCAATCTAGCAAATGAATTGGATGAAACTACATCCCAATTCAAATTATAATATTGTTGATGTTAATTTAATAATAAATGAGGTGGCTAATAATATGACATATAAAGGATATAAACCAGAAATTGATGAAAGTGCATATATTGCTCCAAGTGCTGATATTATAGGACAAGTTAAGGTAAAAGAAAATGCAAGTATATGGTTTGGTGCTGTACTTAGAGGAGATATAAATAAAATAACAGTAGGTAAATGTTCTAATGTACAAGACAATAGTACAGTACATGTATCAGAGGATACTGGTACGGAGATAGGGGATTATGTTACTATTGGTCATAATTGTATTATACATGGCTGTAAAATAAATGATTACACTCTTATAGGGATGGGGAGCATAATATTAGATGGTGCAGTTATAAGTGAAAATTCTATAGTCGGAGCAGGAAGTCTAGTGACAGGTAATAAGATATTTCCCCCTGGTGTGCTTATATTAGGTTCACCAGCAAAAGTTAGAAGAAAACTCACTGAGGAAGAAATAAAAGGATTAAAAGAATCAGCAAACCATTATGTTGATACTGCAAATGAATATAAAATTCAATAATAAGCAAGAGGAACTGTTACATAGCAGCAATAGTTCCTCTTGCTTTATTCATTGATAACTTGGTATAATATTAAGAAAAAATTAAGGTATAAGTCATTATAAAATAAGGTGTTTGAAATATAATGTTTTTGATGGTAATATAACTTGTTTTACCAGTTATATTTGTTTGAGTATAGAATTGGGAGGTCGACACATGGAAAAGATTATTGTTGCTGATGATGAATTAGAGATACGAGAATTAATAAAAGTATGTTTGGAGAATGAAGGTTACGAGGTTGTAACTGTCAAGAATGGAAAAGAAGCTGTTGAAGCTGTTGATTCTAGTGTTGGACTTATTATACTGGATGTGATGATGCCTATTATGAATGGTATAATGGCGTGTAATGAAATCAGAAAGAAGAGTAGTGTACCAATTATTTTTCTTACTGCAAAGACACAGGATTCTGATATGATATTTGGTCTATCAGCAGGAGCAGATGATTACATAAAAAAACCTTTTACACCACCTATTTTAATTGCAAAAATAAAAGCTGTATTGAGGAGATATAGAATTTTAGGTGCAGATGCTTATGAAGATAAAAGCGATAAAAAGATATATGTAAAAGATTTAGTTATAGATATAGAATCTCATAATGTCATTCGTGAAAATAAAGAGATTCATTTAACAAAGACGGAATTTGATATTTTATTGCTTCTTGCAAATCATAAGGGACAAGTTTTTAGCATTGAACGTATATATGAAAGTGTATGGAATGAAGCTTACATAGATGTTTCGGCTAATACGGTTATGGTACATATTAAGAAGTTAAGAAATAAAATTAAGAATACCGAGCAAAATGAATATATCAAAACAGTATGGGGAGTGGGTTACAAAATTGAAAAATAAAAATATACCTAGGCGTTATCGGTTGAAGGTAGAATTTATTATAGCTATACTTATCAGTGTTATTATAGCGACCTTTAGTGTAGTAATTATCATGGAATTATGGGATACATATATTGATAATAGTTTTAATAGTCACTATGATAAATATAGAAATGAATTAAAAGGTGTTTTTGACAATCTTGAGGAATTAATAACTGATAATAATCTAGGGAAAAATGATTTGGATAAGCTGCAAAAGGAAGTTGAAAAATACCCAAAATACAATTTTTACCTAGATGTTTTTGATAAAGATGATATATGGGTTATATTGGATGAGGATACTAATGCTATTGGATGGCCTATCTTACTTACTGATTATGTTCAAACTCATAAAAATGTTTTTGCTTTGAGTGGAAGTGTAAAATCACTAGATGACTTTTTTGGTATTATATCTATAGTCATGCCTTTAATGTTTATTATCATTTTTATTGTGGCATTGAGTTTTTTTATAGGAAGAAAGCAAAAGTATTTAATAAATATTGCTAATAGTTTAGATATATTGGAGGGTGGGGACTTGAACCATCAAGTTGCTATAAAAGGAAATGATGAGATTACATATGTAGCAAGACATATTAATCAAATGAGTAGTACTCTCAAGACGAGAATTGAAAAAGAAAAACTCATAGAGCAATCCAAGAATGAATTAATTGCTAATATATCTCACGATTTAAGAACTCCACTAACTTCTATTACAGGGTATTTGACTTTATTGAAAGACGATTATGAAAAAAATGAATATGTAAAACAGAAATATCTGGACATCTGTTTGAATAAATCAACTTCCCTATCTAACTTGATTGAACAACTATTTGAATATGTTATGCTGTCAAATGGACAAATGAAACTTAACTTAGCCAAGATTAACATAGCTACATATATCAGACAATCTATATATGAGTGGGAAACCTTATTAGAAGAACATAACATGGAGATCTATTTCAATATTAAAGAAAGTGATAAAGAGATTGCTATAGATATTGATAAATTCAATAGAGTCATTGAGAACTTGTTCAAGAATATTTTGAAGTATGCAGATAAGGGTAAAAAAGTTGAATTAACAGCTATATGGATAGATGATAAATATCATATACAGTTAACCAATGGTATAAAAGAAGGGATGAATATATCTGAAACAGATGTATTTAATAGATTTTTCACTTCAGATAGAACTATGGAGAGTGGAGGAATAGGTTTAGCCATATGCAAAGAAATTATAACAATGCATAAAGGTGAAATTGATGCAGTTATTGAACAAGACAGATTTACAATAAAAATTATATTGTAGTATTTTTTACTGAGAGCAGTCATAGGGACTGCTTTTTTTATGTTGCAGAAAAGTTCTAGTCTCTTTTGTTTATTTGTTATATTAAGAAAAAGTTAAGAAAAAAATCATTTTATGGAAAGTTATATGGTTTAACATATTTGGTAACAATAACCTATTAAAAAATATAGTTTATCATACTAGCTATAGACATTAACATAAGAGAATGGAGCCAGCTATACAAAAGTCAAGTAAAAAATGAAATAAAAGAAGAAAATATTGAATAGATAAAAAAGAACATCATAAATAAAGGTACTGCTAAGAATACCTAAATTATATTGTGAGTTATGTAATGTATATAAAATCCTCTTTACTGTTAAGCATAGCGAAAATGGTATTTATCATGTTTTTGGACACATTACAAAGTGCAGAATTATGATGCTTGCCTTGAAGTTTTTTCTTATGATATTTCTGACGGAATTGATTGTTCTTGCCTTTTCCTACACACGCAACACGTGTAGCTGTAAAAATGGAAGTTCTGAGGTATTTAGAGCCACGTTTAGATATGCGACACCGTTTACCTTTGAACTCTCCTGATTCATAGATGGAGGGATCAAGACCGGCAAATGCTAATAGTTGAGAAGGTGAATTAAAGCGTGAGATATCACCGATTTCACCAATGATAGAAGCACCAATAACGTTACCAACACCTGGTATTGTTGTTATAAAATCAAAATCAGCCATCAGAGCATCAAGATGTTTATCGATAATAGCAATCTGTTTGTTGTAGTGATTGATGTCATCGATGATAGACTCTATAAGAAGTGAGTTGGTAATAGAAGTATCACCAATTGTTTTTTTAGCAAGATTTTTGATTAATTGAGCAGCAGAAACACGATCCCCCTTGATTTTGATAATGCTTACAAGTGTGTCAAGATGCATACGAGCAATCTTAGCAGGAGCTGGATAAGAAGAGAAAAGATTCATAGCCCACTGAGAATGCTGTTTGAAGTGTTTGATAAACTCAGGGAAAGTAATCTGGAGCAATCGAGTGAACTCCATTTTGGCCTTTGCAAGGGTATGAAGTTTATCTAGACGTAATCTAGATAATGACTTAAGTTCAGAAGTCGTGTATAGTGTAGATATATAGGGTTTGAGATGCGTGAAATTATGCATGATATATCTACAGATTGCAAGGCAGTCAAGTTTATCAGTTTTTGTGTTTCTTAGTGAATATGCCATTCTACTGTGGTGGGTTAGAACGGGGTTAATCATATACACGTTGAAACCGGCAGAGTGCAAGAAGTCACGGATGTTACTGGAGTAAATACCAGTTTCTTCAAGCCCTATATGGACGTTATCAAAAAGCTCCGTATGGGAAGAAATTTCCGTATGGAGTTTTTTAAATCCAGCAGAAGAGTTTTCGATAGTAAAAGACTCTGAAAGGATTTCACCGTACTCTGAAATAATAATTACATCATGTTTTTTTGAAGCGACATCAATGCCAATAAAAAGCATGTTAAGACCTCCTAGATATATTTAAACATTGTGCGACCACAAACTAAAATTCGGATGACCTTGTAAATGAAACGTCAAGCGTTAACCAGCTAATTTATCCTTTGAATAATAGTTGTGGGTATACCCTCCATTCAACGGTCGAGCCGTAGGTAAAACATGGAATACTCCACAACGTTTATCTAAATATTATATAGGAAAATAATATAAAGCAGAAATAAGAAAGGAGAGTATACTGATGTATCAATCTGATATATTTAGTATACAAGGAATATATGAGCGATATTATTGAGATAAAAGAATTAAAAAAAATATATAAAATGGGAAATGAACGGGTTGAAGCTTTAAAAGGTATAAGTCTTAATATTAAAAAAGGTGAGTGTTGTTGTATCCTTGGAACCTCTGGTTCTGGTAAATCTACGCTACTTAATATGATAGCAGGACTTGAAAAACCTACAAAAGGACAAATAATCATAAAAGGGCAGTCAATTGAAAAAATGAATGAAAAACAGGTTACCAAGTTTCGTCAGAAGCATGTAGGATTCGTTTTTCAATCATATAACTTATTACCCAATCTTACAGCTCTCGAAAATGTAGCAATGCCTATGATTTTTGGTGGTATATCCAAAAGAAAAAGGGAGAAAGAGGCAAAACAAATGTTACAGGCTGTTGGATTAGGGGATAGACTTCATCACAAACCTTCTCAAATGAGTGGAGGACAACAGCAGCGTGTAAGTATAGCAAGAGCTTTTGTTGGAACACCTGAGATTGTATTTGCTGATGAGGCGACAGGTAATCTTGATACGAAAACGACTATGGAAGTAATGGAACTCATTACTAATATGGCAAATGAGAACAATCAGACATTGATTATGGTAACTCATGATACAGAAACGGCAGTCTATGCTGACAGAGTAATTCATGTACGTGATGGTCTTATTGAAAGAATTGATGAAACAAAAGATGATATTTTAAAAGGAATTAATTATAAACAGGAGGCTTAATTATGAAAAAAACAAAATTACTAATTTATCTATGTGCTCTTATTATGGTTTTCAATGTAGCAGGTATAAAAGTGGCTGCAACAACAGAAACAAATGATATTATAGTGGACTTTTATTCTGTGAGTAAAAGCACCATCTATGAAGGAACAGAATTCACTTTAACAGTTAATTTGAAAAAGATAGGCTCAGGAACTATAACTGGAACTCCTACTTTAGCTATTAATCCAGGAAGCTTCATATTAAAAGATAAAGGTTCAGTTATATCTATCAATCCAGCTAATCTGAATGCTGGTGGTAAAGAAACAATAACACTTCCATTAAAATGTTCTGGCACCGATAATGTCATTGAACTGATATTCAATTATGTAGATGGCGGAGATTCAAAAAAAGCTGTCAACAAGATTACTATCGATATGGTGAAAGCCAGCAACAATTCTAATGAAAATACCACAACTAATACTAAAAAATATAATCCTGAGTTACAAGTTACTAATCAAGATATACCAACTGCTAGAGCAGGTTCTGTTTTGAATCTATCCTTGGAATTACAGAATATCAGCAGTCATACAGCTAAGGATATTACTGTAGAATTTATACCGTCCAAGGAAGATGGTTTTTTATATGAGACCAATAAAATGAGTATGGTACATAAAATTAAACAATTAAAGGCTAAAGAAAAAACAAATCTGGATTATTCCTTGACTATATTGAATGATTCAAAAGCTAAGACTTATACAGGGCAATTGAAGTATACATATTATAACTTATATGGTGACCTTAAGGAAAAGACACAGGACATATATATTAAGGTTAAAAAAGGTTTTCCAGACGTTAATCTAGAAATTGATAAAATTGAAACTCTACCTAAGATTATATATTCTGGTTCAGAAGCTCAGCTAAGTTTTCTAGTAAATAATAATGCGGGATTATCAAGTGTAAAAGATATAGAGGTTTCTTTACAAGGTTTATCAGGAGAAGGATTTACTATTGCAAATGGTGTTAATAGTAATAAGATAAGCATACTACCACCAGATAGCCCAGGTAAAAAGGTGACATTTAATCTATATGCAGCAGATAAAATGACTAAAGGAAGTTACCCAATCAAAGTAAAATTAAAATACCAAGATAATCTTAATAATGAACAAATAGTAGAAAAAGAGATTTATCTCAAAGTAGAACAGAAGAAGTCCAATATTGCAATAGAGAATATCAAAGCACCTTCAGGAACTATAACTGGAACTAATAAATTTAAAGTATCCTTTGATTTAGTTAACACCAGTGATATTGATACAAAAGACCTTACTGTGACAGTAAAGCCGGAGGAAGGTATTGTACCTGTTTCTCAAAGTGTGCAAGTACTTAAGTTGCTGAAAACAGGAACAACCAAAAAACTTGAGTTTGAATTTCAACCTACTGCAGAGGCAAAGACTAAGAACCATTTGATAAATATTGAAGTAAAAGGAAGTAATGAAGAAGCTTTAACTACTATTAATCAATATGTAGGTGTCTATGTCAAGGAAAATGACAAGGCTACTAATAGTAAACCAAATATTATCATAGACAGCTATGCAACAGAACCTACTATTGTAAAGGCAGGAGAAAATTTCAAGCTGAATATTTCTTTTAATAACACACACAAGAACAAGAAAGTGCAGAATGTAAAGGTATATTTAACAGCAGAAGAAAATACAAGTAACAATAGCAGCAATAATAGTAATGACAAATCAGGTAGTGTGTTTACACCAGTTAACAGCAGTAATACCTTTTTCATCGATGAGATATCACCTAAGCAATCAGTCAACAAACAATTGACCCTATATACTATACCATACGCAGCAGCAAAAACTCATACGATAAAGGTTAATCTTGAATATGAGGATGATAAAGCTAATCAATACAAGGCTACTGAACTAGTCAGTGTACCTGTCATTCAATCTTCAAGTTTCATAACAAGTGACATCAATATGCCAGAAGCTATGTCAGTGAATCAACCACATACTGTATCTTTGGAGATAAGTAATACTGGAAAAACAACCCTTGATAATTTTACTGTTGCCATTGAAGGCTTTGGTTCAAAAAACAGTAAAGGATACTTAGGAAATCTTCAATCAGGTAAAACAACTTATCACGATATTGAATTATGGCCTACCCAGGAGGGAGAAGTAAAAGGTAATCTTATATTTTCATATACAAAACCAGATGGAAAAACAGAAGAAGTGAAGAAAGAAATACATACTATGGCTACAGCAGATTTAATGCCTGAAGAAGGCGAATTTGTAGATGAGAACGGAAAACCAATAAATATAGAAAATGAAATCAATGCCCCTAAAAGTAATATGAATATCATAATGATAGTTGGTGTAATCAGTGTTTTACTTATTGTTCTTATAATCATATTAAGAGTGATTAAAAAGAAAAAGGATATGAAAGATGATGAATAATATAGATCTAATATCCATGGGGCTAAAAAATTTATTTCGTAGAAAACTTAGGACATTTTTAACTACATTAGGTATTATCATAGGGACTATTTCAATAGTAGTAATGATTTCTATTGGTATTGGTATGCAAAAACAAATGGATAAATCTTTTAATCAAATGGGCGATATGAATATTATTACTGTATCTCCTGCTGATAAAAGCAAAACCAATACTATTGGTGCAAAAAAGAAGAAGACTAGTGTTACAGACAAGGATATTCAATATTTAAAGAATATAGAAGGTGTTGATGCGGTTTCACCGGTTATTAATTATAGTGTTACTATGATAACATCAAAAAGATTGACAGCCCAAACATCAATCAAAGGTATGACTCTAGAATTCATGGAGAAATATGGGCTAGGAAAGATGAAAAAAGGTAGTGTCCTGACAGAGGATGATAGGGCAGGTGTGTTATTTGGAAAAATGACTCTATATGGATTTGTTAAGGCTAATGCCACTAACAATTATTATGATCCTTTTGAAGAGATGTATGATGAAGAAACAGGAAAGATGAAGGAACCAAAATTTAATCCTCTTGTTAATAGAATCTACATGTCATTTGGTTCAGAGAACACAGGTGATAACGAAAACACTATTAAACCAATATTAATTAAGCCAGTAGGTATATTAGCTACAACTAATTATCAAAAATCAGCATATATGTATATGGAATTAAGTCAACTACAAAATCTAAAAGATAAATATGATAAGATGACTGGTTATAGTGAGTATGGAGGTAAGAAGCCTAGCAAGAATGGGTATACTGAAGTTATGGTACACGTTCCTGACAGAAAGAATCTGGAAAGAATACAGAAAGAAATCCAAAAATATGGTTTTAGAGCTGATAGTGATGCAGATATGTTAAGAGAGACCAAGAAAATGACACAAATTATTAATCTGGTTTTCGGAGGTATCGGTGGAATCTCTTTATTGGTTGCTGCTATAGGTATTACCAATACTATGGTTATGGCAATCTATGAACGAAGAAAAGAGATTGGTGTCATGAAGGTCATAGGTTCTTCTATACGGGACATCAAGAGATTATTTTTATTTGAATCAGCTTCAATTGGATTATTAGGAGGTATATTAGGTGTAATACTCAGTTTTGGTATTTCATCCATAGTAAATGTTATTGCAGGTGGAGCAGGGTCATTTATGGGAGATATGAGTATGGAACAAACTAAAACATCAATTTCTATAATTCCTATATGGCTTTCGTTATTGGCTCTAGTATTTACTGCTTTTATTGGGCTGGTATCAGGGTATCTACCTGCTCGTAAAGCAATGAAATTAAGTGCTCTTGAAGCTATAAAAACAGAATAGTTTTCAATATTAGGGTTATCTCAATTAGAAGGGGATAACCCTAAATTGTTTAATGCACCTTTGGAATAAAGATATGGATATTCAAGTCTTGGAGTTGTAACATATTGGAAAATATATTATAATATAGTCATATTTTATTAAACTCTTTTATGGCATCAACTTTATAGTAATTTACTTGATACAGATGGAGTGTTATAATATCATAGAATAAATAGATGTATTATAGGAGTTATAAAATGAATGAGATAAAGACAAAAGGCATTGTTGTAAGTGAAATGCCTATAGGAGAAAATGATAAACGCATAGTTATTATTACCAAAGACAAAGGTAAGATAACAGTTTTTGCCAGAGGTGCTAGAAAAACAAATAGTATGTTTCTTGCTGGTTCTCAATTATTTTGTTATGGAGAATACATATTATATAAAGGAAAATCCTCATCCTATAATGTTAAGCAAATACAAATAATAGAATCTTTTCATGGTATACGTAAAGATATTGATTTATTAGCTTATGGGCTATATGTATTGGAGTTTGCAACATTCATTACTCAAGAGAATGTACCTAACAAACCACTTATGAAACTTATGTTGAAAACTTTGCAGATATTAGTTAGGAAAGTCATTGATTATGATCTGACAATGAGAATATTTGAATTGAAAGCCATGAGTTATATAGGTTATACCCCTAATGTAATAAACTGCGTCAACTGTGGTAAACAGTATGATAAGTATTCTTTTAGCATCAAGTTAGGAGGAATTGTTTGCAAAAATTGCTCTGATGAACAAAAATATGTGATTAGAATAAATAACAGTACTATTTATACTATGAGATATATTCTCGCTACATCCGTTGAAAAATTATTTAGTTTTCAGGTTAATGAAACCATCAAATACGAATTGACTTTAATAATGAAAAAATATATTGAATATCACCTTAACCATAAATTTAAGTCTTTAGATTTTTTATTGAAATTATAGTATGATAAAAAATTATTTTAAGGAGAATTATTATGAAAGTATTAAAATATTTTATATGCATATTTAGTATTTTTATCTGTATTTTTTTGTCTGGATGCACATCTAAGAAAATAGATTTTATTGCTGGTGAATTCCTTTATGAAATAAATGATGATAATGTAGAAGTTACATTCATCAAGAAAAATGATAAAAATTATGATAAGCAAAAATATAAAAATTTTGTAGAGAACAAATTAAAGAAACATAAAGAGATAGATGTTAAGATCAAGAACATAGAATTGTATGGAGACAATATAAGAATTACTTTTGGTTTTGATGATTTAGATGATCTGGATAGAGTTCTTGAAACAAATATTTTTCATGATTCTCTACAAGATTATCTAGATGATAATAATATCGATTATGACCAATTTGAAGATAAGGATATATTATATAATGTATTAAGTGGTGAAGAGATAACAGAAGAACAACTAGAAGATAATAAAAAATATAGTCTAATCAGACTAGACTGTAATAATTCTAAAATAAAAGTTAATGGAGATATAATATATGCTAGCAAGCAAGGTGAAATCATAAAGAAAGACACCATTTATTTTAAAGACTATGGCACTTATTATGTATTATATAAGCCTTCAACAGGAATAAGCAAATGGGTTTTATGGGCGTTGTTGCTATTAATAGTTAGTTACGCTGTCTATTTAAGTATTAAATGGCAATCTAGCAAAAAAAGTTCTGTTGACTGTTATTACTGTGGTCAGAAGAATGATTATGATGCAATATATTGTAAAATATGTGGAAATAAGATAATTTCAGATATAAAAGACGATAAAAAATAAATTATTGATATTGAAGAATTATCCTTGACATAGAATGACTGTTTTGATATACTTTTCCACAGATATATACAATTTTGTAAGATATATTTTGACTGAAATATTACTATATAGAATTACATAAGGTCTCTGTAATGATGAAGAGAAGTAATTAATTAAATAAATTCTTATAGCGAGTTCAGGAAGGTGGAAGCTGAACAGAATGTAATTAATGAATGGCGCTTTTGAACAGATAAGTAAGTGGATGTGATATTATCACATCAATTAGGGTGGAACCGCGGAAGGTATTCTTTCGTCCCTTTCTGGGATAGAAGAATGTCTTTTTTTGTGAAAAAATATAAATATAGATATATATATGAAAGGATGTTTAATATGGAAAAGACTATGGAAAAAGTAGTTGCCCTTGCAAAGGCTAGAGGTTTTATTTATCCAGGATCAGACATATATGGAGGATTAGCTAATACATGGGATTATGGTCCTCTTGGAGTTGAACTTAAGAACAATGTAAAAAAAGCTTGGTGGCAAAAATTTATTAAGGAAAGTCCTTACAACGTAGGTATTGATTGTGCTATATTGATGAATCCACAAGTATGGGTTGCTTCAGGTCATGTAGGCGGTTTCAATGATCCATTGATGGATTGTAAAAGTTGTAAAGAAAGATTTAGGGCTGACCAATTAATTGAAAACTACATGAAAGAAAATGATCTTGAAATTGAAGATGCTGTTGATTCATGGTCCAATGAAAAAATGAAAGAGTATATTGAAGAAAATGGTATTGCCTGTCCTTCTTGTGGAGAGAAGAACTTTACAGATATCAGACAGTTCAATTTGATGTTCAAAACTTTCCAAGGTGTAACAGAAGATGCAAAAAATACTGTTTATCTACGTCCAGAAACAGCACAAGGTATCTTTGTTAACTTCAAGAATGTACAACGTACTTCAAGAAAGAAAATTCCATTTGGTATTGGTCAAATAGGTAAATCTTTCAGAAATGAAATTACACCAGGAAACTTTACATTCAGAACTAGAGAATTTGAGCAAATGGAATTAGAATTTTTCTGTGAGCCAGGAACAGACCTTGAATGGTTTGAGTATTGGAAAAAATATTGTGTCAATTGGATACTATCTCTTGGTATAAAAGAAGAAAATATGAGACTTAGAGATCATAGCCAGGAAGAATTATCTCATTACAGTAATGCAACATCTGATATAGAATACCTTTTCCCATTCGGTTGGGGTGAATTATGGGGTATTGCTGATAGAACAGATTTTGACTTAAGAAAACATCAAGAAACGTCAGGTGCTGATTTAACATATTTTGATGATATGAAAAAAGAAAAATATATTCCATATTGTATTGAACCTTCACTAGGTGCAGATAGAGTAACACTTGCATTCTTATGTGAGGCATATGATGAAGAAGAGTTAGAGAATGGTGATGTAAGGAAAGTACTACGTTTCCATCCAGCGATAGCTCCAGTACAAATTGCTGTTCTTCCATTATCAAAAAAACTATCTGAAGAAGCTGAAAAGATATATGCTATGTTAGGTAAACATTATAATGTTGAATACGACGACAGAGGTAGTATTGGTAAAAGATACCGTAGACAAGACGAAATAGGAACACCTTATTGCTTAACATTTGATTTCGATTCTTTGGAAGATGGAGCTGTAACTATTAGAAATAGAGATTCAATGGAACAAGAAAGAGTTAAAATTGATGACCTGCTAAATTATTTAGGACAAAGGATAACATTTTAGCATAAAATTACACAAAAAAAAATATTAAACAGTTACTTTATTAGTCAATTGGTTAAAATCTATATATTAGTAGAAAAAAACAAAAAAAAGTCTACTTATTTTAAGTTTTTGTGTTATAATATATGTCGGACTGACATATAAGTAAAATTTTAGCAAATAGCGTCAAATAAATAATTTACAGATATATTGATGAAATGATTGTTAGAATTATACAATTTGGTCATAATTTATTATAAGGTCATTAATAACTATTTGTATTTATCAAGTACTAATGACATAAAAACTAAGAGGTTCAAGCCTTAAGTTTTTAATATAAATAATTAAAGAAAAGATTATCAGGAGGTATATTTAATGAGCAAGAAATATGTTTATATGTTTAGTGAAGCTGATGCATCAATGAAAAACCTTCTTGGTGGAAAAGGAGCTAACTTAGCAGAAATGACTAAGCTTGGTTTACCAATTCCTCAAGGATTTACTGTTTCAACTGAAGCTTGTATTAATTATTATGATAATGGTGAAAGTATTTCTGATGAAATTAAACAACAAATCGAAGAAGCTTTAGTGAAAGTTGAAGAAATTAATGATAAAAAATTTGGTGATAATAGTCAACCATTATTAGTATCTGTTCGTTCAGGTGCTAGAGTATCTATGCCTGGTATGATGGATACAGTTCTTAACTTAGGACTTAATGATGTATCTGTTGAAGGATTCGCAAAAGCTACAGAAAATGCAAGATTCGCATACGATTCTTATAGAAGATTTATTCAAATGTTCTCAGACGTTGTTAAAGGTCTTCCAAAATCAAAATTCGAAAGAGTATTAGACGATATCAAAGAAGCAAAAGGATACGCAAGTGACTTAGATTTAACAGCTGATGACTTAAAAGACGTAATCGCTGCTTTCAAAAATTTATATAAAGAACAATTAGGTGATGATTTCCCACAAAATCCAAAAGAGCAATTAATGGCAGCTGTAGAAGCAGTATTCGGTTCATGGAACAACGAACGTGCTATCATCTACAGAAGAATGAATGATATTCCAGGTAACTGGGGAACAGCTGTTAATGTTCAAACAATGGTATTTGGTAACATGGGTGAAAGTTCAGGAACAGGTGTTGCTTTCACAAGAAACCCTGCAACTGGTGAAAAAGGAATTTATGGAGAATACTTATTAAATGCACAAGGTGAAGACGTTGTTGCTGGTATTAGAACTCCAGAACCTATAACAAGACTTGAAGAGGATATGCCAGAAGTATACAAACAATTCATGGAAATCGCTTCTAACTTAGAGAACCACTACAAAGATATGCAAGATATGGAGTTTACTATTGAAAAAGGTAAATTATATTTCTTACAAACACGTAATGGTAAAAGAACAGCAGCTGCTGCATTAAAAATAGCTGTTGATCTAGTAGAAGAAGGATTATTAACTTCAAAAGAAGCTTTAATGAAAGTTGAGCCAAAACAACTTGATCAATTACTTCACCCTAACTTTGACGTTGCTGCATTAAAAGCTGGAACTGTAGTAGCTAAAGGTTTACCTGCATCTCCAGGAGCTGCTGCTGGTAAGGTATACTTTACTGCAGAAGATGCTGCTGAAGCTGCTAAGAGAAACGAAAGAGTTATATTAGTTAGATTAGAGACTTCACCAGAAGATATCGAAGGTATGTACGCTTCAGAAGGTATCTTAACAGTACGTGGAGGTATGACATCACACGCAGCCGTTGTAGCTCGTGGAATGGGTACTTGTTGTGTATCTGGTTGTGGAGACATTGCTATTGATGAAGAAAACAAAGTATTTACTGTTGCTGGACAAACTGTTAAAGAAGGAGATTATATCTCATTAGACGGTTCAACAGGAAATATTTACATTGCAGATATTAAAACAGTTGATCCTGAAATTTCAGGTGATTTCGAGAAGTTCATGTCTTGGGCTGACGAAATTAGAACATTAAAAGTAAGAACTAATGCTGATACTCCAAGAGATGCTAGGAAAGCTGTTGAGTTTGGTGCTGAAGGTATCGGACTTTGCCGTACAGAGCATATGTTCTTTGAAGAAGATAGAATTGCAAAAATGAGAAAAATGATTGTTGCTAAAGAAGTAGAAGAAAGAAAAGCTGCTCTTAGCGAATTATTACCAATTCAAAAAGGTGACTTCAAAGGTATGTACGAAGCATTAAAAGGAATGCCAATGACTGTACGTCTTCTTGACCCACCACTACATGAGTTCTTACCTCATGATGAAGAAGATATCGTTGCTTTAGCAAAAGATATGGGTATCACTTTTGAAGAATTAAAAGCTACTGTTGATTCATTACATGAATTCAACCCAATGCTTGGTCATAGAGGTTGTCGTTTAGCTGTAACATATCCAGAAATAGCTGAAATGCAAGCAACAGCTATTATTGAAGCAGCAATCGAAGTTAAGAAAGAACAAGGATACGATATCGTTCCTGAAATTATGATTCCATTAGTTGGAGAAATCAAAGAATTAGCATATGTTAAAGATGTAGTAGTTAAAGCTGTTGACGCTGCAATAGCTGAAGCTGGTGTTGAGATGGAATACAAAGTTGGTACTATGATTGAAATTCCACGTGCTGCATTAACTGCTGATGCAATTGCAAAAGAAGCTGAATTCTTCTCATTTGGTACAAATGACTTAACTCAAATGACATTTGGATTCTCTCGTGATGATGCTGGTGCTTTCTTAGAAGATTACTACAATAAGGGAGTATTTGAATCAGATCCATTTGCTAGATTAGATCAAACTGGCGTTGGTCAATTAGTTAAGATGGCAGCTGAAAAAGGTAAAGCTACAAGACCTGATATTAAATTAGGAATCTGTGGAGAACATGGTGGAGACCCTGCTTCAATTGAATTCTGTCATAAAGTAGGATTAAACTATGTATCTTGTTCACCATTTAGAGTACCTATCGCTCGTTTAGCTGCGGCTCAAGCTGCTTTAAATAATTAATAAATAGGAATCTATATTCCGTTAAAAAGCCGTCAGTTTGACTGACGGTTTTTTGTTATATTATAGAATTAAGAATGAAGGTGTGTTTCTATGGATATGAAATTAATAGTTGCCCCTATTATAGGTGCAGGAATAGGGTATTCTACTAATTGGCTTGCAATCAAGATGTTGTTTAGACCTTACACTGAAAAAAGGGTCATGGGTATCAGACTGCCCTTTACACCAGGATTAATACCAAAAGAGAGAGAAAGAGTAGCTAAATCCATTGGTGAGGTTATTCAAGATTATTTATTGACAGATAAAATTATTGTAAACGAACTACTAGAAGATTCAACAAAAAATCATGTGCTTAGTTTAGTAAACCATAACTTATATAATCAAGAAGGAAATATTGATTTAGAACAATTACTATCATCTAATGATAATAAACCAGTAATTGATAAGTTGAAGGATATCTTGGTTAGAAGATTATATGAACTTATACAAGATAAAAGCACCAAAGAACAATTGCAAAAGGCAATAAGTGAAAAAGTAAGTACAAGTCTAAAAAAAGTGAAATTGACAGATATAGTAAGTGAAGAAGAGCTTAATCATAAATATGAAGATTTCTTATACAATCAAAAGACCAGGGTAATGTTAACTGATTTCTTATCTGGCATAATCAAGGAAGAGGCCACTATCAATGAGATAATTGATGAAGAGATGATTAATAATGTAAAAAAATTCTTCATTGATTATATTGATACATTAACAAGTGACTTGAAAATATTTGAAAATGAAAAGTTGAAAGAAAGAGTAGTAGGTCTGATTGATGCAACTATAAAAGAAAAAGTTGGAGCTTTAGGTGCTATGTTTGTTAATGGAGAGAGCATTTATCAAACCATAGCGGAAAAATCAAAAGAAAAACTGCAAGAACAAGAAGTAAAAGATGAAATATATACATTTGTAATAGAAAAAATAGATGAAGTAACTAATAGACCTTTAAAAGAGATTTTATCTAATGATAAAAGAGAGAGTTTGATTGCATGGTTAGCTTATTACATACCAAAAAATCTTTCGAAATTAGATATTACCAGTGCTATTGACTTGAAAGATACTGATCTATACTCATTCATTAATAACTTGGTAAATGATAGTCTAGAAGATAAAATCAACCATATGGTTAATGACAATTATGAAGAAATGCTGAGAGACAAAGACATTATTGAAAGTATTGAAAACATTGTAGATACCATGTTTAATAGAGTTATATTGACTAATATTAAGGTTACAGATGAAGATAAGAAGGCCATAGATACTTTTATTCTTGACAAATATAATTCATTTGTTAATAAGCACATGACTAAACTGATAAAAGATGTAAAATTAAGTTCTATCATAGAAAAGCAGCTTAACATGTTTGATATCAAAATGCTGGAAGATATCATATTATCCATTGCCAGAAAAGAGCTCAATGCCATAACTTTACTAGGAGGATTATTAGGTTTTATTATTTCTTTTCTAGCAGTTTTGTTCTAGATTTTTGGTAGATATCTATTTATTATTTATATTGACTTTTGAGTATATGTAAGATATAATTGATACAAGTGATAATCATTATCACTAGATGGAGTTGATTATATGACATTAGATAAGGCTGAGAATAAACAAATGTTTATTGTAAATGATATTGTGCAAGAACAAAGAATGAAAAAACGTCTACAAGACATGGGATTGACTAAAGGAACTAGAATAAAGGTTCTATCTAATAATACAGGCGGTTCTTTTATTCTTAATATTAGAGGTTCAAGAGTTGTAATTGGTAAAACAGTTGCAGAAAAGATACATGTTCAACCTAGTGAACATGAAGCTTATGATATAAAAGCTGTTGGTAATGCCTGTTAGAATTATTGAATCATAAAGCAAAGCTTACCATAAAATGAGTTAGTGAAAGATAACTTGATAGTCTATAAAGATACTTTTATAAGTGTCTTTTTGTATGTTTACAGAAAGGGATATGACAATGAATGGTAATATAAGAGTTGCTTTTGTAGGAAATCCTAACTGTGGGAAAACTACATTGTTTAACGCATATACAGGGGCTAAGCACAAAGTAGGAAATTGGCCTGGAGTTACTGTAGAAAAAAAAGAAGGAACAATTACATATGATGACAATAAGATAACACTTGTTGATTTACCTGGGATATATAGCATATCTCCTTATACAATGGAAGAAATCCTTACAAGAGAATATATATTGGAAAATGATCCAGATGTAGTTATAAATATTGTTGATGCCTCTAATCTAGAGAGAAATCTATATTTAACTCTTCAATTGATAGAACTTGGTAAGCCAGTTATCATAGCTCTTAATATGATGGATGTTGCTAGAAACAGGGGATTTATAATTGATATCTCCAAATTATCTAAACAGCTGAATGTACCTGTTGTAGAAGTTGTAGCTACTAAAAAGACAGGTCTAGATGATTTATTGAAAATGATTATCCATACAGCTGGTAATAAAAAAGATTATGAACCAATTAAATTAGATTATGGTAATAAGATTGAAGAAGATATAGATAAAGTAGAGAAAAAACTATCAGGACAAGACATTGACCATAATACTGTAAGATGGTATGGATTGAAAGTTGTTGAGGATGACAGGGAAATATGCAATAAGCTAAATATAAAGAATGAATTTAATTATGAAGAAGAGATTGCAAAAAGGAAATATGATTATATTACTGATTTCATTAATAATATTTTGACTAACCCTTATGAAGAAGATGAGACATTTTCTGATAGAGTTGATAAAATTGTTACTAATAAATGGGCGGGACTTCCTATTTTCATTTCTATGATGTTACTTGTGTTCGCTTTCACATTTAAAGTAGGAAACTTTTTAGCTGAATTGCTTAATATAGGATTCCAAGGCTTTAGTAACGTGATTACGAGTTTATTGACATCCATAGATGCAGCAGACTGGTTAATATCACTAATAGTTGATGGTATTATAGGAGGAGTAGGGGGAATACTTATCTTCCTTCCTAACATTGCTTGTCTGTTTTTAGCCATATCCATATTAGAGGATAGTGGATATATGTCAAGAGTTGCCTTAATAATGGATAAATTCATGAGAAAATTAGGACTTAGTGGAAAGGCATTCATACCAATGATTCTTGGTTTTGGATGTTCAGTTCCTGCAATTATGACAGCTAGGACGCTAGAAGATGAAAGAGATAGATTGACAACTATACTGATAACACCTTTTATGTCTTGTAGTGCAAGATTACCCATTTATATATTATTTTCGAATATATTTTTCCCAGGAAATGAAATATTAATTGCATTTTCATTATATTTACTTGGTGTAGTAGTAGCGGTATTGATTGCTTTAATATTCAAGAAAACCCTATCAAAAGGAGAAACTGCTCCATTAATATTAGAACTGCCAGCTTATAAGAAACCTTCGCCAGGTACTATTCTCATATTTGTATGGGAAAAGGTAAAAGGATATATAATTAAGGCTGGAACAATAATATTTGTTGCGTCCATAGTAATATGGTTTTTACTAGAATTCAATTTATCAGGAAAGACGGATATAACAACAAGTATGGGAGCGTCTATTGGACAAGTTATTGCACCAGTGTTCAAACCTTTGGGATTTGGTAATTGGCAAGGGGCTTTATCATTGATTGCAGGAATAATGGGCAAAGAGATTGTTGTGAGTACTATGACGGTTATTTATGGGCTAGGAGATGTAGCCTCTGATGGTAACATGTTGCAGATGTCAACTAAGTTGATAGCAGCTGGTTTTACTAGTCTTAGTGCATATTCATTTATGGTTTTCTCATTGTTGTATACACCATGTGTTGCTACATTAGGTGTAATAAAGAAGGAAACCAATAGCTGGAAATGGACAATATTCTCGTTTGTATATCAATTGGTAGTAGCTTGGATAGTGGCAATGATTGTATATCAAATCGGAAGTATGTTTATATAAAAAGAGAACAATGTTATAAAAATAGGCTGTTTCATAATATGCATTTTATGTTTATCTTTTGGATATTGGCATAAAAGATATTATGAGACAGCCTAATTTGCTGTATGTGCTACAAAATTGTACCAAAAAGAAAAAACACATAAATAAGAGGATTTTAATAAAAAATGCAGTATATAATAATTATAATGATTTTTTAGAGACTTAATTATAATATACGTTATACAAAAGAAGGGGGCGTTTTATATAGATTGTCTAAGAATTGAACAAGAAAAGCGGGAAGACATTATTTTAGATAAATACGCAATGAAGAGTAAAAATACTCGAGGGAGAGAAATAAAAGAAGAACCATGTGATATTAGAACGGAATTTCAAAGAGATAGAGATAGAATAATACATTCAAAAGCATTCAGAAGGTTAAAACATAAAACTCAAGTTTTTATATCCCCAGAGGGAGATCATTATAGAACCAGATTGACCCATACTTTGGAAGTAGCCCAAATCTCAAGGACTATAGCAAGGGCACTTAGACTTAATGAAGATCTCACAGAAGCAATTGCATTGGGACATGATCTTGGTCATACACCTTTTGGACATGCTGGAGAATTTGCCTTGAACAAAGTGTGTATCTATGGGTTTAAACACAATGAACAGAGTATCAGAGTTGTAGAGAAATTAGAACGCAAAGGTAAAGGACTCAATCTAACATGGGAAGTAAGGGATGGAATAATTAATCATCCAACAGTAGGGAAGCCAAGTACTCTAGAAGGCAAGGTAGTAAGGTTGTCAGATAAGATAGCGTATATAAATCATGATATTGATGATGCTATAAGAGCTAGAATTCTATCTGAAAAGGATCTGCCATCAGAATATACTAAGGTTCTAGGAGCAACGTCTAGAGCTAGAATCAATAATATGATACATGATATTGTGAAAAATAGTATGAACAAAAATGATATTATTATGAGTAAAGACATGGAAAAGTCAATGAACAGTCTACGAAAATTTATGTTTGAAAATGTATACGTGGGTTCAAAAGCAAAAGAGCATGAATTGAAAGCCCATAATATGTTAAGACAGTTATATGAATATTTTATAATCAATAAGGAACTGTTACCTATGGAGTATCAAGATATGATTGATATTAATAATGAACCTATTGAAAGAGTTGTATGTGATTATATAGCTGGAATGACGGATAGATATTCTATTAACATCTTCTCAAAGTTATTTATACCTGCTTCTTGGAAAGAAATGTAGCTTTGTGTAGTTTGTCAATGATTCAATAAAAATTTGCAAATAATTAAACATTTTTAACAAAAATAAAATTAATTAAAGGAATCTTAAAAAGTATGTCGAAAAATAATAGGGTGTGCAAAATACAATACAATATTAATAAGATATTACAATTAAGGAAATGGAGTTTTAATTCTATATGTATTATCCAGAAGAATTAATTGAAGAAATAAGAATACAAAATGATATTGTAGATGTCATATCATCGTATGTACAATTAAATAAAAAGGGTAGTACCTTTTTTGGGTTATGTCCGTTTCATAATGAAAAGACTCCATCATTTTCTGTTAGCAGTGATAAACAGATGTATTATTGTTTTGGCTGCGGCGTTGGAGGCAATGTTTATACATTTGTCATGGAATATGAGAATTTTTCATTTGTAGAAGCTGTAAAATTTTTAGCTGATAGAGTTCATATTACTTTACCAACAGTGGAAGTTTCTGATGAAGTTAAGAAACGGATGGATTTTAAACATCAACTAGTAGAGGTTAATAAAACAGCTGCTAGATATTTTTACTATCAATTAAAATCCGAAAAAGGTAAACATGCTTTGGAATACCTGCAAAAAAGAGGAATCAGTGAAGAAACACTTAAAAAATTTGGATTAGGTTATTCTAATATTTATAGAAATGATTTATATAGATATCTTAGTGAAAAATATGATGAAAGAGTGCTTAATGAATCAGGTTTGGTTATTCCAGAGAAAAAATCTCCAGGAGAATATTTTGATCGTTTTTGGAATCGTGTTATGTTTCCTATATTTGATGTACATAATAGAATTATAGGGTTCGGAGGTCGTGTATTAGGTGACTTCAATCCAAAATATCTTAATTCTCCCGAAACAAAGTTGTTTGATAAAAGACGTAATCTATATGGTCTTAATTTAGCTCGTTCTTCCAGGAAAGAAAATATCATTATTGTTGAAGGATATATGGATGTTATTTCATTATATCAAGCTGGTATCACTAATGTAGTAGCTTCCTTGGGAACGGCGTTTACTATTGAACAAGCTGCATTGATTAAGAGGTATACAGATAATGTTGTAATATCCTATGATAGTGATACTGCTGGAATAAAAGCTGCACTTCGAGCTATTCCAATACTAAAATCAAAAGGGTTATCAGTAAGGGTACTGAGAATAAAAGATTATAAAGATCCTGATGAATTCATAAAAAATAAGGGAAGTGAAGCATTTATAGATTTAATTAATAATGCTACATCAGGCTTTATGTTTGAAATTGAAGAATTAGGGAATAAATTCAATTTAGAAGACCCGGATAACAGAACAAAGTTTCATAAACAAGTTGCTACAAAACTTTTAGAATTAGATAGTGAAATAGAAAGAGATAATTATCTAGAAGCAATAGCCAAAAAATATAATACCAAAAAACAACTATTAGAAAAATTAGTTGTAGAGACTGGTAAAAATACGGGGATTGTATCTTCTAGGCAAGAAATTAAAAAAATAAATAGCCAAAAAAACAAGAATTCAGAAGATGGTATAATATTGGCACAAAAGAGTATATTAACATTAGTTGCTAATAATTATGATATCTATAAAATAGTAAAAAAATATTTAAAGGTGACAGAGTTTCTTGATGAGTTTTATAGAAAGGTTGCCAAGGAAGTTTACGAAGCCTATGAAAATAGCAAAAAAGTAGAATATGCAGTTATTATTAATAAGTTTATGGAATTAGAAGAACAAAAAAAAGTGGCTGGAATCTTCAATAAGAAGATATTGTTTGAGAATAAGTTGCAATTAGAAAAAATAGTAAATGAAAATGTCAAACTAATAAAAGCTGCTAATATTGATGCTAATTCCCGTATTATCAATAACACAAGTGAATTACAAAAACTTATTTTAGCAAAAAGAGAATTACAAGGATTGCATATTTCTCTTAAGGATGGTTAGACTAGTAAACACAAGGAAAGGATGGATCCTGCGTTATGGCGAATGAAGGAAATTTAAGTAAGTTTGAGGAAAAAATGAAAGCCTTAATTGATTTGGCCAAAAAAAAGAAGAATGTTCTTGAATATAAAGAGATAGAAGCCCATTTTGGAGAATTAGTGAATGATGCTGATAAAATTGAAATAGTATATGATATCTTAGAAAAAGCAGGTATTGATGTATTAGGATTAATCGAAGAGGATGATGAACCAGTCAAAGAATTGGATTTATCTTTACCTGAGGGACTTAATATTGATGACCCTGTAAGAATGTATCTAAAAGAAATCGGTAAGGTACCATTATTATCAGCAGAAGAAGAAGTAGACTTGGCCATGAGAATGGAAAATGGAGACCAAGAAGCTAAGAAAAAATTAGCTGAAGCTAACTTAAGGCTGGTTGTAAGTATTGCTAAACGTTATGTTGGACGTGGTATGTTATTCCTTGATCTTATTCAAGAAGGTAATCTTGGACTTATAAAAGCTGTTGAGAAATTTGATTATAGAAAAGGTTATAAATTTAGTACTTATGCGACATGGTGGATCAGACAAGCTATAACAAGAGCTATAGCTGACCAGGCAAGAACAATAAGAATTCCTGTGCATATGGTAGAAACCATTAATAAGTTAATAAGAGTATCAAGACAATTATTGCAAGAATTAGGAAGAGAACCTGCTCCAGAGGAAATTGCTGAAGAATTAGATATGCCTGTAGATAAGGTAAGAGAAATACTAAAAATATCTCAAGAGCCAGTTTCCTTGGAAACACCTATCGGTGAAGAAGAAGATAGTCATCTTGGTGACTTCATTCAAGATGAAAATGTTCCAATACCAGCAGATGCAGCTGCATTTACTCTTTTAAAAGAGCAGTTAGTAGATGTACTTGATACACTAACGGATAGAGAACAAAGAGTTCTAAGACTAAGATTCGGTCTTGATGATGGAAGAGCAAGAACTCTTGAAGAAGTAGGAAAAGTATTCAACGTTACAAGAGAGAGAATAAGACAGATAGAAGCAAAAGCACTAAGAAAACTAAGACATCCAAGCAGAAGCCGAAAATTAAAAGATTATCTAGAGTAATTCCATTCACCACATAAAGTACAATATATTTGTACTCTAAGTGGTGATTTTTAGTACTAAAGGAAAAACTAGATTATTAAATTTAAAAGGTAGATGATATTAACGAGTGTAGATAGTATAGGGGGAATATGGAGTAGTGAGCCATGGACGGCGAACTCAGCCTTTTAAACAGGACGTTTAATTGGCTGACGGAATATTCCTCCTATACTATCGGAACGACCGTTAAGTACTATTATTTAGGAGGCACTATGGAAATATCAAATAGACTAAAAGCTATTAGTGATATGGTAGATAATAATTCAGTCATTGGAGATGTAGGCACAGACCATGGATACATACCAATTTATTTGGCAAAACAACACAGAATAAAGCATGCCATAGCACTAGATATCAATAAAGGACCCTTAGAAAAGGCTAAAAAGAATATTAAAGAATATAATGTAGAAAACTATGTTGAGACTAGATTATCTGATGGATTAAAAGAAATGAAAGAAAATGAAGTGGATACTATCATAATTGCAGGTATGGGTGGAACACTTATAGAAAGAATTCTAGATGATGGTTCTAATATAGTATGTAGTGTTCATAAATTAATATTGTCACCACATTCCGATACCCAGTGTATCAGAAAAAAAATACATGAACTCTGTTTCACAATAACTAAAGAAAAATTAATCAAAGATGAAGGAAAATATTATAACATAATATGCGCTGAAAGAGGAAAAGAAAAAAAATATGATACTATAGGCTATAAATATGGTAAAATATTAATAGAAGAAAAAGAACCTTTACTTAAGGAAAAGCTACAAGTAGAGAAAAATAAGTATACACAAGTGTTAGAAATTCTTGATAGACAAAATACAGAGAATGCAATAGCAAGAAAAAAAGAGATACTATCAGAATTGAACATTTTAGAAGAGGTGTTAGGATGTCTGTAAAATGTATAGAAATAATTAATAAAATGAAAGAATTAGCACCACCCAAATTAGCTGAAAGCTGGGATAATGTTGGCTTGTTAGTTGGTGACAGTAATATGAGGGTTGAAAAAATATTGATATCTCTTGATGCAACGAAAGATGTTGTCGATGAAGCAATTTCAAATGAAGTAGATATGATATTAACCCATCATCCAATTATTTTTAAAGGTGTTAAACATATAAACACTTCAACTGTCATTGGTAGAAAGCTTATCAAATTGATTAAGAATGACATCTGTGTATATTCAGCTCACACTAATCTTGATTCAGCTAGTGAGGGACTATCAGTTTTATTAGCTGACAAATTAAAATTGAATGATAGTGATATTCTAGAACCTAACAATAACTTTGATGTCCTAGATTTATGTGGTACTGGTAGAATTGGTTACCTGGAGGAAATGACTTTAGAAGAATTGAGTCATTATGTAAAAGACAAACTTAATCTGGAGAGGGTTAGAGTAATAGGCGATTTGGATAAGAGAATCAGGAAAGTGGCTGTGAGTCCTGGCAGTTCTATGGAATTTGCAGAGACTGCATATAGAAACGGTGCAGATGTTTATATAACAGGAGATATCAAGTATCATGATGCAATGGATTATCAAGAAAAAGGAATGGCTCTAATAGATGCTGGACACTTTGGTACTGAAAACATTGTGCTGCCTATGTTTGAGGAGTACATTAAGAAATGTTTTGGTGAACAACTGCAAATCATTACCAGCAAGGTTAATAAAGATCCTTTTATCATTAGATAGTAATAACTAAAATGAGGCAAATAATTAAAATTACGAAGGGGGTACTAACATGAGAAACTTAGTGGAAATCATATTACCAGACGGCAGAAAAAGACATGTAGAAAAAGGTATTTCATTACTAGAGCTCAGTAAAAAGTATCAAAAAGATTTTAAGGCACCTATTGTATTAGCATTGACAAATAACAAATTAAAAGAATTGCGTAGTCATGTAAATGAAGATTGCAAATTGGAATTCTTGGATTTAACAAGTAGAGATGGTTACAGGACATATCTTAGAAGCGTATCATTTTTGATGATAAAATCAATTTATGACATCTTAGGAAGAGGTCCATCTACAAAAGTAATAATACATCATTCCTTAAGTCGAGGATTCTATTGTGAATTAAAAGGTCATGAAGTGACAGAAGAATTTTTGAATGAAGTTAAGAATAGAATGGATGAATTGGTTAAAAAAGATGTTCCTTTCTTAAAGAGGACGGTCAGCCTTAATAAGGCAATAAAAACATTTGATGAAAATTTTATGGAGGATAAAGTAAGATTATTCAACTATAGACGAGTATCAAATGTTAATTTATATAAAATAGAAGATTTTGAAGATTATTTTTATGGATATATGGTTCCAAGTACTGGATATCTTAATAATTATGATTTATTAAAATATGAAGATGGTTTTATCCTACAATTCCAAAGTAGAAATAAGCCTACGGATATTGCACCATTCCATAATCAGCAAAAATTATTCAAAACCTTGAAAGAATCCTCTGACTGGGGAGAAATAATGGATGTAGAAACAGTTGGAGCACTCAATAATAAGATATCAGAAGGCAAGATTAATGAACTTATTCTAATAGCAGAAGCATTACAAGAGAAGAAGATAGCAGCTATTGCTGATACGATTATGAAAGATATAGACAACAAGAAAATAATATTCATAGCTGGACCATCATCATCTGGTAAAACAACATTCGCTCATAGATTATCAATTCAATTGAGAGCTAATGGATTAAAACCTCATCCAATATCAGTAGATAATTATTTTGTTAATAGAGAAGATACTCCTAGAGACAAAAATGGTAATTATGATTTTGAGTGTTTGGAAGCCTTAGACATAAAACAGTTCAATACAGATATGATGAACCTGCTTAATGGTCAACCAGTTGAAATGCCAGAATTTAATTTTAAAGTTGGTAAAAGAGAGTATAATGGGAGAGTTCTTCAATTGGAGAAGAATGATTTGCTAGTAGTTGAAGGTATTCACTGTCTTAATGATAAATTATCAGTAGGGATTCCAAGAGATAATATGTTCAAAATATATATTAGTGCTCTTACTCAACTGAATATTGATAATCATAATAGGATACCTACTACAGATGCAAGATTGTTAAGAAGGATTATTAGAGATAATACTTATAGAGGTACCAACGCAGAAAAAACCATTGCTATGTGGCCATCAGTTAGAAAAGGTGAGGAGTTATATATCTTCCCATATCAAGAAAAAGCTGATGTGATGTTTAACTCTGCTTTAGTTTATGAGCTGGCAGTATTAAAACAGTATGCGGAGCCATTGCTGTTCAGTATATCAAAAGATAAACCAGAATATATTGAAGCAAAAAGGCTAATCAAGTTCTTGGATTATTTCTTAGGTGTTAGTAGTGAAAAAATCCCTAGAAATTCTTTGATCAGGGAATTTGTTGGTGGAAGTTGTTTTAGATAGAAATCAGGGGTTGTCGAATATCTTATCCGACAACCCCTTAAATTTATTGGTTAATCTAATTTGGAATGGATGTTGGTATTGTAATAATTATTTCAGTTCCGATTCCAAGCTTGCTTCGTACTTTTATCTTACCTTTGTGTCCTAAAACAATGATTTTAGCAATGGACAATCCTAGACCATGACCACCTGTCTGTCTGGTCCTTGATTTATCTGAACGATAAAAACGGTTAAAAATATTACCTAAATCTTCACGGCTGATTCCTATACCTGTGTCTTTAATACTAACACTTATACCTGTATCTGTTTTATATGATTTTATAATGATTTTTCCGGATGGTGGAGTATATTTGATTGCATTATCCACAAAAATCCTAATAGCTTGTTTTAATCTGTTTTTATCACCGCTAATTAATACATTTGGAGTTATTGTATGTTCAATTATGTGTTTTTTGTCAATAATTCCAGTTTCTTTTATGACTTCATTCAATAACTCATCTATATAGAAATTTTCCATATTGTATTCTAGAGTCTGATTATCATGTCTTGCTAGAAACAGTAAATTTTCAACTAGGTCTTTCATGTTTTCTGCTTCGTTCTTAATAGCTTCAATTGATTCATTAAGAACTTCTTCATCTTTTTTACCCCATCTTTGCAACATGCTGGCATAACCATCAATTATTGAAATGGGAGTTCTTAATTCATGGGATACATCAGAAACGAATCTTTTTTGCTTAGTATAATCTGTTTTGAGGCTATCAAGCATCTTGTTCAACGTATAAGCCAAATCTTTTAGTTCATATTTGGCTTCGCTGATATTTAATCTGGCATCCATATTATATATAGTTATATCCTTAGCCATTGTTGTCATGGTATATATGGGTTTTAAGACTTTTTTGCTTTTATGAGAACCAAATAACCAAATGATGAATAGACCGAACAGTTCACCTGCACCTACTAGAAGGGCTAGTATTTTTGCTCTATTAGTAAATGAGCTGACATTGAAATAATAAAATATCTTATGGAACTTATTATTCAAGGAAATAATTTCTTTGTATGGTAACTTCTTATTTTCTTTTATGAATTCAAAAAACTGGATTTTTGTCTCAGGATAAGGTATACCAAATAAGTTATCATCACTTGCATAGACTATACTATCATCAAGTTCTGCAATAATAATATCTGAATCTCTATAAACAGCTATTTTCCTGATTGTATCTTTTATTTCCAGGTCAGTAGTACATTCTTTTAATAAGCTTTCGTCAACATTTATTTTCTTAGGTATAAAAAGCTCATGTTCCAAATAAAAATATCCACTAATCACAATTATTAAGGTGAAAATACAACTAATGAAATACAACATAGTATAATTGAAAGTTATTTTCCTTTTTATGGAGAACTTAACTTTTCTAATATTATTATTAAATATATTATTTATAAATTTCAATATGGTATAAGGTAGAATCAATATATTAATCAGTAGCTTTTTTAAGAAAACTAGAAATTTATTCATCATCTTTTATCAAATATCCTACCCCTCTTACCGTATGAATCATGTCCATACTATATTTTTGGTCAATCTTACCCCTAAGATATCGTATATATACGTCAATGATATTTGTATCGCCATAGTATTCAAAACCCCAAACTTTCTCTAGAATATTTTCTCGACTAAGAACTATATTACGGTTTTCTAATAGATAAACAAGTAGTTCAAATTCTTTTTTAGTGAGAATGACTTCATCATCATTTACTTTCACTTGACGTTGTCTTTTATTAAGAGTGAGATTCTTGAATATGAGAACAGAATCATCTGTCATTTTATTTATTACTTTTCTTTTAAGTGCCACACGCATTCGTGCCAAAAGTTCTTCAATAGCGAATGGTTTTGTTATATAATCATCAGCACCCATATCAAGTCCCATTACTTTATCAGAAACATCATCTTTTGCTGTAAGCATGATGATAGGGACATTAGAGGTTTGTCTTATTCTTCTGCAAACTTCTATTCCGCTTAATACTGGTAACATCAAATCTAGTATAATAAGGTCTACGTCAGATTTTAAACCTTTTTCAAGACCTTCTCTTCCGTTACATGCTATATCTACTTCATAACCTTCATATTTTAATTCAAGTTCTAGGAATCTAGCTATCTTAGCTTCATCTTCAACTATTAAGATCTTATTAGCCATTTATACCACCTCTTAATTTTCTATATTTACTTCGTTATAATCATCATCTTCAGTTACTTCCAATGTAGAAATTATATCATCTGTTTCTTTTGGAGTATTAGTTGGTTTTATTAAATTATCAGCTTGGGAGTATTCATTTTTCTTTTGAATGACAACTTTACAATCAGTTAAAATAATAATTAATAATACAAATAAAAAGTCAACTAAAGTTAGATAAATATATCTCATGCGTAAAAAGAATAAAACAAATAATACCAATGCAACAGGCAAATTAATTAAAGTTTCATTTTTTCTAGTGATAATTAATTTATATTTGAAGATATCTAGAATAATATCTTTTATCTTACTGGATGTTCTTCGGCAAAATGAGTTTTTCTTCTTATTCAAATATTTCAAAGCCTTGTTCAAATCACCCTTAGATTTTATAAGAGCTTTTTCTGCGTCAGCATAACTTATATTCATCTTTTTCAGAATATATTCAATATCATTATCTCTAATAACCATGCTATACCTCCTTTTTTATACTATAGGAAAGTTCTATTTTCAGCACAGGAATATCTTCGCTTTTCCTTGTTTCAGGAAAAATAGATTTCCTTAAAATGACATGATATTTGATTTTAATAATATTATAAAAAAACATTATTATTATTAGTTTAATATGTAATTAAAATTTAATTAATTTTAATTGGTATTAAATACTATTCATATTATAAATCAATCAAAGAGAAAATGAAACCTGTTTAACGTTTATTTTTTCGATAAAACGCTGATAATTAGTTATTAACAACATATTACGAAAAAATTAAGCAATTATGGAATATAATACATTTATAAAAAATGCCATTTGACAAACAAAATAGATAAGGATATAATAATTTACTGAGTGAGTAAGCCAAATGGTCGCGCATACTAATGCCGAAAGGCTGTATGTGAGGAAAGTCCGAGCTCCATAGGGTAGGATGCCAGATAACGTCTGGTGGAGGCGACTCCAAGGATAGTGCAACAGAAATAAACCGCCAAGTTTTACTTGGTAAGGATGGAAAGGTAAGGTAAGAGCTTACCGCCCTTTTGGCGACAAAAGGGGCATATGTAAACCCCATCTGGAGCAAAACCGCATAGAAGAGCATATAGTGGTGACCCGTCACGCTCTTGGGTAGGTTGCTAGAGCTTACTGGTGACAGTAAGTCGAGATAGATGACCATTCATGACAGAACTCGGCTCATCGGCTTGCTCATACAATTATTAAGGCTTATTGATCTAATCAAGTAAGTCTTTTATAATGAGCTTTAATAAGAAAAATGAATTAATCGGGAGTATTTAGTGTCATCAAGTAATATTTTATAAGGACTTTGATCCTTATTCTGGAGGGAAGTATATGAAGAAACAGTTTTTTTTAGTTAGTTTAGTTATTCTAATTGTGGGTATTAGTGTGTCCTGTAAGAATAATAAAGTAGAAGCAATAAACTATGATGTAGAGTACAAGTCGTTAGTTGAAGCATTCAGCAAGGGTGAATCATCCTACAAAGATTGTAATGATTTCTACCAAAATATTAAAGAAGATAAAATAACCGAAGCTATAAGTGAATTATCAGGTAGGATGAACAGTATTAATGATTCCAAGAATAATTTTGCTTTAGGTAAAGAAAAGTATCTACAAGAACAGTGGGTGGAAAGTTACAAATTCTTAAGTAATGTAATTGCAGAAGATGAGGAAAATTATAACGAAGCAGTAGAGAAGAAAAATGAGATTATGAGTACATATATTAATGAAGCCGAAGTATTAGCACTAGGGTATTATTATGATGAAGCTATTGCTAAACTAGAAGAGATTGCACCTTATTCAAAAGATGATTCATCAGTGAATGAAAAATTAAATGAATACAATACAAAAAAAGGTGAACTTGTTCTGTATGAAGGTGAAGTAAGGAATATATTCTTTCACTCACTCATAGTATTTCCTGAATTAGCATTTGATGGAGATTTTATGCAGAGAGGTTATAACTATTGGATGACTACAGTTTCTGAGTACAAGAAAATGTTAGAACAGATGTATGAAAGAGACTATATATTAATAGATATAAATATGGTATATGAAACAGAATATGTTGATGATAAACCAGTTATCAAGAAAAAAGATTTATATTTGCCAAAAGGGAAAAAACCAATTATTTTGTCATTGGATGATTTGAATTATTATAAATACATGGAAAAGGATGGGTTTGCAGATAGACTAGTATTAGATGAAGATGGTAATGTTGCAACTTTCACTAAGTTACCAGATGGTGGAGAGCTTGTAGCTAGGGATAATGACTGTGTTCCAATAACAGATGTCTTTGTTGAAGAACATCCTGATTTTTCTTTTAGAGGAGCAAAGGGTGTTATAGGATTTACTGGATATGAAGGAATCATGGGTTACAGGACAGATTTGTTTGATTCACCAACTTTTGAAGAGGATTTCAAAACTACTAAGGCTATCGCAGATAAATTGAAAGAAACAGGATGGAGATTAGGTTCCCACAGTTATGGACATATTGATTTTCAGAAAAAAGGTATTACCAGAGTCAAAAAGGATACGAAACAATGGAATGATGAAGTCATACCAATTATAGGAAAGACTAATCTGTTTATTTATCCATATGGATCATCTGTTAAAAAAGACGATGAACGTTTTAAAGAACTACAGAAATATGGATTTGAGGTATTTTGGTGTGTAGGGGGAAGAGGTGCTACTCTAAGATACTATGATGATTTTATTTTTATGGATAGATGTAATTTGGATGGTTTTAAGATGAATCGTGGACCTAAACAGTTAGAAGACCTATTTGATATAGATTATGTGTATGATAAAAGCAGACCAAAATTTGAATAATTGATATATAGGGAACCTTGGGTTTTAATTAACTCAAGGTTTTTTTAGTGCTTTGATATTTAAAGAATATTTATCATGGTTTTCCAAATAATAGATATATAAAATGATAAGGATGAAAGTCATGAATAAGTATATAAAAAAACTAATTGATAAAAGTGTAGATAAAAGTAAGAATAATAGCAATAATAATAAAAACAATGACAATAATGATAATAACAACAATAATAATAGTAATAATAGCAGTAATACTGATAAAAAGATTTCGACAGATTTGAAAATTAATCTTAACTATATCAAAAAACAGTTTGGTAATAGCCATGATATTATATTTCGTGAGATAAATGTAGGCAGCAAAATATGTATTCCAGCTGTAGTTATATCAATAAATGGTTTGGTGAATCAAAATCTGATAGACTATGACTTGCTAAAAAGGGTAATGCATATAGATATCAAATTAAAAGATGATTTTATGGAATATATAAAGAAAAGCATAATAACTATGGTGGATATCAATGATATCAATAATATGGATGAGGTTTTTGATGGAATTCTATCTGGTGAGTCAGTCATGTTAATTGATGGATATAGTAGTGGATTCAGATTAGATACCAGAGAATGGAAAGACAGAGGTGTCAGCCAACCTATAATTGGCTCTGTTGTAAGAGGTCCAAGGGAAGGTTTTTCAGAAACTCTATTAACAAATACTGCACTTCTAAGAAGGCGGATTAAAACACCACAACTTATTTTCGATAAAGTAAATTGTGGGCAGTATACAAAAACAGATATAGTTATTGCTTATATTAAGGGAATCGCTAATGACAAAATAGTTAAAGAAGTCAAGAAAAGAATCAGCAAGATAGATATAGATGGTATATTGGATTCAGGTTATATAGAGCAATTGATTGAAGATGAACCTTTTAGTTTATTTCCTACCATAGGCAATACAGAAAAACCAGATCAAGCAGCAGGTAAATTATTAGAAGGGCGTATAGCCATATTAGTAGATGGTTCTCCTATTGCGTTAACGATACCATTCTTATTCATTGAGAATATACAGACAAGTGAAGATTATTATACGAGACCTTGGTATGCAACCTTTACAAGAATCATAAGAGTTCTTTCACTTATTATTGTAATATTTCTGCCTGGTTTTTATATATCTGCTCAGACATACAATCAGGAGATGCTTCCTACCCATCTTTTTATAACGATGGCAGCATCCAAGGAAGGAGTTCCTTTTCCAGCTTTTATAGAAATATTAATTATGTCAATATTGTTTGAAGTATTAAAAGAAGCTGGAGTCAGGATGCCTAAGCATATAGGAGAAGCGTTAAGTATAGTAGGCGCTCTTGTTTTAGGAGAAGCAGCTGTTGGAGCAGGGTTTGTAAGTAATCCAGCAGTTATGATTACAGCCTTAACAGGTATTGCTACTTTTGTTATATATTCTCTTAATGATTCTATCACCATATTGAGATTTGCTTTTATGATTTTGGGTGCAGCAGGAGGATTATTTGGAATGTTGATAGGTACTATTTTCTTGTTGCTTCATCTGGTTAGTATAAGATCGTTTGGTGCTCCTTATATGTCACCTATGGGACCTAGAAACAACAAAGATATGAAAGATACTTTGATACGTGTACCATTATGGATGATGAGTTCAAGGTCAGAAGTTATTAGCAAGAATACAAAAAAATCTTCAACTAATAGATTTGTTAATAAAAGTAAGTAAAAATATTTTTGTTAGGAGTATAAAATGATTGAGCAAGGAAAGATTTCATATAAGCAACTGATTAGTATGATTGTTATGACTATATCACCTACAGCTATTTTATATCTTCCTACAATAACATACAAAGAAGCTAAACAAGATGGATGGATTAGTATTTTAATAGTAACCATATATGCTTTTTTGGTAGCTTATATTATTATTAATCTTAATAAAATGTTTGAAGGAAAAACAATTATTCAATACAGTGGAAAAATAGTTGGTAAATATTTTGGTAAGGTGATTGGCTTTTTATATTGTGTTTTATATATTCATCTTAATGCAACAGTTATTAGAGAATTTTCTGAAGTGCTTGCTGGTCCATTCATGCCAGAAACCCCGTTATTATTTTTTACAATAGGTATAATGTTGCCATCAATGTATGGAGTCTATAAAGGTATAGAAGTAATAGCTAGAACGGCTCAAATTATTTTTCCAATATTTTTAGGGGCAGTTATAATAATTATTTTATTGGGTATAAGCGACATGGATTTTAGTAGATTACAACCGATTTTAGCAGAAGGGTATGAGCCTGTTTTAAAAGGTGCTTCTAGACAAATAAGCTGGTTTAGTCAGACAATCATATTGACAATTATTACTCCCTTCACTAACCTTCCAAAGAAAATTGGTAAGATGACATATATAGCAGTAATACTTGTAAGCATAATGATTATATTAGTTAATATTAGTATTGTAGCTACTTTTGGTGGTGAAGTGGAGTTAATGAATTATCCATTTCTATCTTTTGCAAGATATATAAGTGCTATAGGGTCCTTAGAGAGATTAGATTCGATAATCATGTTTTTGTGGATAGGTGGAGTATTTATAAAGATAGTTATATTACATTATTGTGGAGTTATTGCCATAAGTCAATTATTCAGTGTCAAAGACTATCGTATTTTTTCTATTCCTGTAGGGATAATATTAATTATACTATCTAATATTTTATGGGGAAGTTTAACTGAATTAAAAGAAAGTATTAAAATGATAAATGTTCCTTATAATACTATGGTTCAAGCCGGTATTCCTACTGTTTTGATTATTATAGAAAAGATTAAGAGGAGATTCGTTCATAATGAGAAATAAAGTTATTTTGAGCTTATGTATAATATTGCAAATATCGTTATTATGTGGTTGTTGGAGTAAAAAAGAATTAGATGAAATATCTATTTTATCAGGCATTGGTATTGATAATACTGATGATGATAAATTATTGTTGACAATGCAGGTTATACTTCACAGAGAAATGAAAATTGAATCTCAATCTGGAAAAAGAGGAGAAGAAAGACCTACCCAAAATGTAGAGGTCATAGGTGATTCTCTTATTGATGCTAATAGAAATTTTATCCTTCAGACAGGCAGAAGAGGGTATTGGTCACATGTAAGTGTTATTGTAATTGGAGAAGAATTAGCAAAGAAAGGGATATCACCTATTTTAGATGTATTAGAAAGAGATAATGAGATTAGACAAAGAACTCTTGTGCTTGTTGCAAAAGGTGAGGCAAAAGAGATCCTGATGGGTGAAACAATTGATTTAGAAGTTATACAGGCATATAACATTAAAGATATGATTAAAATTGCTCATAATGACGGGAAAAGTGTAAAAGTGGATTTGCGTAATTATTATTTAATGAGCTCAAAGAAGAGTCACAGTTCTTTTATTCCAGGTATCAATATTATTCAGACAAATGGAAGTAGGAATGGCAATATAGAATTAAAGGATACAGGTATATTCAAAGAAAACAAACTTGTAGGATGGTTTAATGAGACTGAAACCAGAGGATTGCTTTGGATATTAGATGATATTCAAAGCTGTATAACTGAGGTTAATTATCCAAAAGAGAAATGTAATTCTGTTTTTATAGAAGTTTTGCGTTCTAGAACAAAAGTAGAGCCAGTTATTAAAAATAATACTTTGGAAAAAATAGTTTTGAATGTATCTGCTTCGGGTAAAATAGCACAGTCAAACGAGTACGTAGATATAACTAAAACTAAAGTAATAAGTGAAATAGGGAAAGCTACTGAAGAAGTCATTACAAAAAAAATGATAGGTACCATTAAAAAAGGTAAAAGCCTTAATGTTGATATTTTTGGATTTGGAGAGGCTATTTATAAAAAGAATCCTAAGTTATGGAAAGAGATGGAAGGATATTGGGAAGATATATTTTTATCCATACCTGTTGAAGTAAATGTAAATATGGAAATAAAAAGAACGGGACTTATATCAAAAAGTAAAAAAGATAAAGGAATGTAATCTGATGCTGGAAGACGGAAAAATACCATATAGATGTGTGATTGGAATAATAATTACTACTATTGCACCTACAGCAATATTGTATTTACCTACAATAACTTATAAAGAAGCTAGACAAGATGGTTGGATTTCAGTGTTTATAACAACATTTGTCGGTTTATTAGTTGTATATGTAATTACAGGGTTAGGTACTATGTATAAAGATAAAACAATTATTGAATATAGTGCAGATATTATTGGCAAAGTTCCTGGTAAGATATTAGGGTTTCTTTATTGCGTCCATTTTATATATATCAATGCATTCATTTTAAGAGAATTTGCTGAGTTATTAGCAGGTGCATTTATGGTAGAAACACCGATGCTGTTTTTTATCATTGGTATTATTTTGCCATCTATATATGGAGTCTATAAAGGGTTGGAAGTTATTATAAGGGTAAATCAGATGATATTTCCTATTTTTATGATATCAATTTTAGCTATATTATTATATTCCATAAAAGATATGGATTTTACTAATATATTACCTATTATGGAAAATGGTATTGAACCTATTTTATTAGGTGGATATAGAAACTTATTATGGTTTACAGAAGTTATTGTTCTTGCAATGTTCATACCGTATATTAATCGACCTGATAAGGTGAGAAAATTATCAATGATAGCCATAATAATAATTGGGTTGCTAGGTATGTTGATCAATGCAACCATTGTTGCTACTTTTGGAGTCAATACAGAATATTTGACATACCCTTATTTGTCATTAGCCAGATACGTCAGTGTAGGCTTTATTGAAAGACTGGATTCAATTATTATGTTCATGTGGATTGGAGGTGTATTCATAAAGATTGCTGTATTTCATTATTGCGCAACTTTAGCTATTGGTCAGTGGCTTGAAATTAAAAAATTCAAATTTTTATCAATCCCCATTGGGATATTATTGGTGATTTTATCATATGTTTTGTGGGATAATTTAACTATGGTGAAATATGAAATAACATATGTCGCTATTGTTCCTTTTGTTATAATGCAAGGTGTTATTCCTGTTTTACTATTTATATTAACAAAAATAAAGAAAATTTTATTTAAAAAAACTAAAAAACCAAAAAATATATAAATAATATTCACAATTGCAAAATAATTGCTTGGAAAATTATATGAATTGTATTATACTATTAGTATCACTATAATTTCATAAGGGAAAAATTGTAAATAATTTTCAATTGCATAGTTATATTACATTGGTACATCACTATGCTAAAGCTAATTAATTTAGTCCTTAATATAATTAGTTTATATGGTCGTATTATCTTAAAACTGTTAGTAGATTAATATAATATATTATATATGTAATTAATAGTTCTTATAATCTTAGATAAACTTGTATTAGCATAATTCTTTCTGAATGAACGCGCAAAATCTTCTAGTATTAACTTTAATAATGCTTAAAGTCATTTCACATAATTATTAAACAATAATATTTCTGTTAAAATCCAATTATTATAATTAATTTTTAGTCTATATATATAGATAAAGTAAAATATTTAATTCTATTATACTTAAAATCCGTAATATCTACATCTGGCAAGCCTCAAGTGATATTCATAATTATTTGATGATTAGAATACCATTAATATATGAAGCTTTTATTTATTAAGGTATTCATTCATATATAAGCAATTATTTCAAACTTTATAAATTCCATAAGGTTTATTTATGATTGCAAAAAAAAACTTAGGGGTGTGATTTATGGAGGAAGTAATTAGTTATTTAAAGAAAAAGAGTCAACTAATTTATGACATCAATTGCATCAAAAAATACATTGAAGGAGGGGATTATGATAAGAATTTGAAAGCCACTTGGGAACGTTACAAGAAAGAACTCATAGAAATTAATAAAAAGATTGAAAACTTAAAAATACCGCAGCTTCAAGAATTTGATAATGAAAAGCAGATTATCATGAGTTCAATTAAAGAGCATGAAGAAAAAATTAGACTATTAAAGAAACAGTTGAAAGATATTGATAAGTTAATAATCAAATTGCAAATAGACTAAATACGACTGTTTCAAGTAAACGATAGTAAGGAGAGTAGATATGGATAAGTTAAAAAAATGTCAATGCGAAGATATGAGCGAAGAAGAAAAAATAGCCATGATAGGAGAATTCATTGAAGAATATAAAAATAAAGAAGGATCTTTGATACAAGTCCTGCATATTGCTCAAACAATTTACGGTCATCTACCTATTAACATCCAAAAAATAATTGCAGATGGATTAGACAAGCCTCTATCAGAAGTTTCTGGTGTTGTAAGCTTCTATTCTTTTTTCTCCACTGTCCCAAGAGGAAAGTATACTATAAGAGTCTGTCTTGGAACAGCTTGTTATGTTAGAGGTGGCAAGAAAATCCTCGATAAGTTACAAGAAATATTGGGCATTGGTATAGGAGAAACTACAGAAGATAAAAAATTCACTCTTGAAGTAATGAGATGTATAGGAGCTTGTGGCTTAGCTCCAGCAATATCAATTAACGATACTGTGTATAAACAAGTAAATCCAGATAAACTCAGTGAAATACTAGAGAAATATTAGTTGAAGGAGATGAAGTCATGGCAAAGATAATGAATATTAGTGATTTAAAGCGAGTAAAAAATGAATTTGATGAAATGACAAAAAAATATCAATATAATTTACATGTATGTTTTGGCGCTGGATGTATTTCTTCGAATTGTAAAGATGTAAAGGATGCTCTTGTAGAAGCTTTGAAGAAATATAATTATGAAGATAAGGTATTGATTACTGAGACTGGATGTATAGGAGCCTGCCATCTTGGCCCATCACTTCTTGTAGAGCCTGGAAATATCTACTATATTAAATTACAACCTGAAGAAATGGAAGAAATAGTAATTAAGCATATTCTTGGAGGAGAAATCGTAGAACAAAAGTGTTATTACGATGATATCTCAGGTAAACATATACATAAATTAAATGATATACCTTTTTTCGAAAAGCAAAAAAAGATTGTACTGAATAATTGTGGGCAGATTGATTTCAGTTCCATTGATGAGTACATTGCCAATGATGGTTATTTGGCGATAGGAAGCATATTTAAAAACAAATGTCCAGAGGAAGTTGTTAGAGTTGTTAAGGATTCTGGACTAAGAGGTAGAGGTGGCGGTGGATTTCCAACTGGACTTAAATGGGAATTCGCTGCAAAGAGTGAGTCAGAACAAAAATATGTTATTTGTAATGCTGATGAAGGTGATCCAGGCGCATTTATGGATAGAAGTCTCTTAGAAGGAGATCCTCATGCTGTAATTGAAGGTATGACAATTGCTGGTTATGCAATAGGTGCTAACAAAGGGTATGTATATGTACGAGCGGAATATCCTTTAGCAGTAGAGAGACTCAATGTTGCCATTGAGAAAGCTAGAGAATATGGATTGTTATCAAATAATATCATGAATAGCGGTTTTTCTTTTGATATTGAAATTAGAATTGGAGCAGGAGCTTTTGTTTGCGGTGAAGAGACTGCACTTATGAATTCAATAGAAGGAAAAAGAGGAGAACCTAGACAAAAACCACCATTTCCTTCTGATAAAGGTTTATTTGATAAGCCATCAATCATTAATAATGTAGAGACATTCGGGAGTGTACCTTATATCATCCTATATGGTGCCGACTGGTTCAAAACATTTGGAACCGAGAAAAGCAGTGGTACAAAAGTTTTTGCATTAGCCGGTGCTATACATAATACAGGTATTGTTGAAGTTCCTATGGGAGTTACACTCGGCGATATTGTATATGATATAGGCGGTGGTATTAAAGATGGGAAAAAATTTAAGGCAGCTCAGACTGGTGGGCCATCAGGTGGTTGTTTAACTAGTAATTGCCTTAATACACCTATAGATTATGATTCATTGAAGTCAAAAGGAGCTATTATGGGTTCTGGTGGACTTATTGTCATGGATGAAGATAATTGTATGGTTGATGTAGCAAGATTTTTTATGGAATTTGTTCAGGAAGAGTCCTGTGGTAAATGTGTTCCTTGTAGACTTGGTACTAAGAGAATGCTGGAAATTCTTGAAAGAATAACTCAGGGTAAAGGTGAAGAAGGAGACATAGAGAAATTAATAGAGCTTGGAGAAACTATTAAAGAAACAGCTCTATGTGGTCTTGGACAAACTGCACCGAATCCTGTTTTAAGTACTATCAAAGAATTTAGAGAAGAATATGAAGAACATATAAGAGATAAAAAATGCCGAGCAGGTGTGTGTACTGATCTTTTTATTTCACCTTGTCAAAATGCCTGTCCTGCGGGAGTCAATGTTCCAGGTTACATAAGTCTGATAGGTGCTAATAGGTTAAGGGATGCATATAATCTAATTAGAAAAGATAATCCTTTTCCAGCTGTTTGTGGTAGAGTATGTACCCATCCTTGTGAAAGTAAATGTCGGCGTGAGCAATTAGATGAGGCTCTTGCTATTAGAGACTTGAAAAGGTATATAGCTGATACAATTCTTGAATCTGATGAACCTTTTGATGATTTGAAATTCCCGCCAAAGGGTAAATCTATTGGAATTATAGGGGCAGGTCCATCTGGTCTTACCTGTGGTTATTATCTTTCAAGACTTGGTTATGATGTAACAGTATACGAATCTCATGATACGGCTGGAGGTATTTTAAGATATGGTATTCCAGAATATCGTTTACCAAGAGATATATTACAAAAAGAGATAAAAACTATTGAACAAGCTGGTGTTAAGATAGAGCTTAATACTGAAGTTGGTATAGATGTGGACTTTGAAAGACTCAGAAAAGAGCATGAGGCTGTTTACGTGGCTACTGGTACCCAATATTCCAATAAGATTAATGTAAAAGGTGAAAACTTAAAGGGAGTATATCATGGACTTGATTTCCTAAAAGATGTCAATAAAGGTAAAGATGTCAAGGTTGGAAAAAAAGTTGCAATAATCGGAGGTGGAAACACTGCTATTGATGCAGCAAGAGTAGCCCTTAGATTAGGTGCAAAAGAAATACATATTCTATATAGAAGAAATATAGAAGATATGCCGGCAGAAAGAAGAGAAGTAGAAGAAGCTCTCGAAGAAGGAATCATCATTCATACTCTTGTATCTCCTATAGAGATTATTGGAGAAGATCATGTGGAGAAAATCAAGTTAGTTAAGCTTGAACAAGGTAATTTTGATGTTACAGGTAGAAGACGTCCTACTGTAATTGAAGGTTCAGCTTTTGAAATGGAGTTTGATATGATTATTCCTGCGGTTAGTCAACATTCAGACCTTCCATTCATAAACAAAGATGAAGTAGAGATGACTAAATGGGGTACATTTGTTGTAGATGATAAGAGTAAGATGACTAATATAGATGGTGTATTTGCCGGTGGTGACGTAGTAAGAGGACCAGATACAGTTATTTGGGCTATTACAGATGGTAAAGAGGCTGCAATTTCCATAGACAAATTCCTAGGAGGAGATGGAGTTCTTAATACTGGAAAAGATATTGAAATTCCAAAACCAGAAGCCGATGTGAGGGTATCTGAGCATATGAGATTTGAAATGGATAATGCATCACCAGAAGAGAGAAAAAATAACTTTAAAGAAATATCAAAAGGATTCCATAGGCTTAACGCTATAGCTGAATCCATGAGATGTTTAAGATGTGACAAAAGATAGGAGGAGTAGTAATGGTAAGAATAACAATAAATAATAAAGAATTTGAAGTACCTGAGGATATTACAATTTTAGAAGCTGCCAAGATGAATGGTATTCTAATTCCTAATTTTTGTTACCTTGAAGATGTTCACAAGAATGGTTCCTGTAGAATATGTTCCGTTGAAGTAGAAGGAGCAAAAACTCTTCAAGCGGCATGTATGACAAAAGTTACAGATTGTATGGTAATCCATACTAATACAAAGAAGGTTAGACAGGCAAGAAAAATAATATATGAATTAATGCTGTCAGACCATCCGAAAGACTGCCTAAGCTGTGATAGGAACAGAAATTGTGAATTCCAAGAGTTAGGTGAGTTATTAGGTATAACAGATAATAGTTATGAAGGCGAAATGTCAAGATGTTATATAGACGACAATAATCCTTGTATAGTAAGAGATTTATCAAAATGTGTTTTGTGTAGACGGTGTGTAACTATATGTAACGAAGTTCAAGGTGTAGGAATTCTCAATAACCAGAACAGAGGCTTTAGCACATTTGTTGGTCCTACTGAAGGATTGAATCTTGATGATATCAACTGTTCCTACTGTGGGCAGTGTACAACAGTCTGTCCAGTAGATGCTCTTAGTGAAAGAGATTCTATCAAAGATGTATGGAAAATGTTAAATGAAGAAGGTAAGAGAGTTATTGTTCAGACGGCACCTGCTGTTAGGGCAGCTCTTGGTGAAGAGTTCGGTTATGAACCTGGTACATTGGTAACTGGAAAAATGGCTTCTGCTCTTCGAGAACTAGGATTTGATGATATATTTGATACTAATTTTGCTGCTGACCTTACTATAATAGAAGAAGGTAATGAATTATTGCAAAGACTGGGCAAATTCGTTAACAGTGAGGAAGTAGCTCTTCCTATGATTACAAGCTGTAGTCCAGGTTGGATCAAATATATTGAAAACAGGTTCCCTGAACAATTAGCTCATCTATCATCTTGTAAATCACCTCATATGATGTTAGGAGCTCTAGCAAAGTCATATTATGCTGAAAAGATAAACGTTGATCCAGAGGATATCTATGTTGTATCAATAATGCCTTGCACAGCTAAGAAATATGAGATAACAAGAAAAGAGATGGAGAAGGATGTTGATGCTGTACTAACAACAAGGGAATGTGCAAAAATGATAAAAAGTGCAGGTATAGATTTTGTTAATCTTCCCGATGGAAAGTTTGATAATCCATTTGGTATTTCTACTGGTGCAGCTGATATATTTGGTACTACTGGTGGTGTTATGGAAGCTGCTATAAGAACAGTTTTTGAGATTCTAACAGGTAACGAATTACCATTTGACAATCTACATGTAAAAGATGTTATGGGTCTTTCATCTATAAAAGAAGGAGAATTATTTATTGAGGAAGCTACAAAAGAGTATAAAGCATTTGAAGGTCAGACAGTAAAAGTAGCTGTTGCAAGTGGATTAGCGGCTGCTAGAACTCTTCTTAAGCAGATTGAAGATGGAGTATCTCCTTACCATTTCATTGAGATCATGGCATGTCCTGGTGGATGCCTAAGTGGTGGAGGTCAGCCTAGACTAACAACTAAGGATGTTAGAGAAAAAAGGATGGAAGCAATCTATAGGGAAGATGAAGGAAAAGACCTTAGAAAGTCTCATGAGAATCCTTTCATTGTTAAGCTATATGAAGATTATCTTGGAGAACCACTTGGACATAAGTCCCATGAATTATTACATACACATTATGTTAAACGTGGTTTATATAATGAGTTAGTGAAATAAAGTTAAAAGAACAGGCACTTATGACCTTGAAGTGCCTGTTCTTTTACAAAGATTTATTATTCACTTAAAAAATAGATTACTATGTATGTAAAATCTTCTTATAGATTCTTGTAATATTTTAGATCAAAGATTAATTTACCATTTTTATAATATATATATGAACTATCATTATAGAGTTTATCATCAATTATATTACTTCTTCTATATATAGATAAAATCAGCCCAAGAAGCATCATATTGACAATAAAATTATCTGCACCATAAGATATTAATGGAAAAGGACTAATTCGACATATATTTAATCCAATATTATAAAATATAGATATAATAATCTGAAGACTTATAACTGATACACATCCTAGAGATAGTAAAGTCCCAAAGTGATTCTGTTGCTTTTTATGTATTCTAATTAATTTGTATACTAAACTTAATAATAACGTAGTTATTACTAGTGCTGGTACATAACCATACTTAGAATTAATATATATAAGAGTTTTATATCTGCTCCAATTACCAACCATAGAATCAATGGGTTGAAGACTAGAATCATAATTTATCATTGTTTCACCAAAAGGCTTAGCGTTGACTATAGATTCTTTTATGACATAAGTCTCAAAACCTTTACCATCTATTTCTTCAATTTCTTTAGTCAATGTGATTACCTTTGTAAAGAGATTACAAATAACCACTAAGAATATAATAGAAATAATAATAATGGTACTTATTTTAATAATCTTATTGCAATTAAAATACCCTTTTAAAATAGCGCATGTTAATAATGCTAGACAAGAGAATAGAACAATTATGTACGGATAATCAAAGCTAATAATTTTAGATATAATAATTGCAGGAATAAAAGCTATAATGGCTACAATAACACCTATAAATTTAGTATTTCGTAAGCTATATACAACACTTGCATAAACAGGTACAAACAATAAAAAGGGATAGATTGCTAGATATTTACCACCCATTGATTCAGAAGTTGTTACATTAATTATTGTTATTAATATTATAAAAGTCATATAACATATAATTGGGTGTTTCTTTAACCATGTATAATCAAAGTAATAAGTAGCTATGAAAAATAAAATTCCTGCTAATGAATATTTAATGAAATTCATTGAGGTAGGTAAGTGAATTTCTATTGAGTATAATGAATATGAAAATAAATACTGAATCCAGCCACCTACTGCGATAAACATCAGTATAATAATTATTGTTGAGTGACTGATAAGAGGTTTGTGTGTATTATTCAGTTGATTCCCGATTTCTAGTGGATTACCCATCTCTTTTATTGCCATTTCCGAAGCCTGCTCTTTGGTGATACCTTTTTCAATATAAGCGTCAATTTGATCATTTAAATGATCAAGAAGTTCTTTCCTTATTTTTGTATGCATACATTTACTTTTGATTTGTTTGCAAACAATATCCAAATATTTTTCTAATGTTTCATTATACTGATTCACCATGAACACCCCCTAAAACTTTATTGACTGATGAAGTGTAATGATTCCATTCATTTTGTTTTTGGCTAAAAGCTTTTTTGCCAATGTCTGTTATATGATAGTATTTTCTGGTTCTTCCATTGCTTGACTTTTGTTCATAGGAAGAGATGATATTCTGCTGTTGTAATGTATGAAGTAAGGGATAGAGTGTACCTGCTTTTAATGTAAATACATTTTCTGATCTTTTCTCTAGTTCTTCAATCATTTGATAACCATACATATCTTCAATACTTAAAAGCTTGAGAATAAGCATGGTTGTACTACCTGTAATAAGACTTTTATCGATTTTCATGTTTTTCACCTCATATATAGATTATCTACATATGATTATATATAGATAATCTATATATGTCAATGGATATTTTAAATCAATATTTGTTAGTAAAATTTATATTTAATAATTATTGATTTATAGAATTTTAAATAGTATTATGATAAGTATAATAATGTAATTAAAAAAACTATGAAAAGGAGCCTATTATGAAAATAGTTATTTTGGATGCTAATACTCTTGGTGACGATTTGGACTTGACAGTATTTAATGATTTAGGTGAAGTAGATATTTATGGATTCACTTCCAAGGATCAAGTTATAGATAGAATAAAAGATGTAAATGTCATCATAGCCAATAAAGTAGTACTTAATGAAAGTAATCTTCAATATGCTAATAATCTACAGTTGATCTGTTTGACCGCAACAGGGACAAATAATGTTGATAAGACTTATACTAATGCTCATAATATTGTAGTGTCAAATGTGGTAGGTTATTCTACTGATAGCGTGGCACAACATACATTTGCATTATTATTTTATCTATATGAAAAGTTATCTTATTATGATAAGTATGTAAAATCAGGTGCTTACGTTGGTGATAAGATTTTTACTCATTTTGATAAAAAATATAATGAACTTGTTGGAAAAACATGGGGAATCATTGGTCTAGGAACTATTGGTAAAAAAGTTGCAACTATAGCTAAGTGTTTTGGTTGTAAAATTATCTATTATTCAACATCTGGTAAAAATGATAATGGAGAATACGAAAGAGTAGAATTGGATAATTTACTAAGTTCCTCTGATATTATTTCTATACATGCGCCTCTTAATGAAAATACTGATAATCTTATTGGATATGATGAGTTTGTTAAGATGAAAGATTCAGCAGTAATTCTCAATCTGGGAAGAGGAAGAATCATCAACGAAGCAGATCTTACCAGAGCTCTTAATGAAGATTTAATTTCTGGTGCAGGTCTAGATGTGTTAGAACATGAACCTATTAATAAGGATAATCCGTTATTAAGTATACAGGACAGTATAAAATTATTGATTACTCCACATATTGCCTGGGCTAGTGTGGAAGCAAGGAAAAGGGTAGTTGTTGAAGTAAAAGAAAATATTAAATCATTTCAAAAAGGAATTACAAGAAATGTTGTAACAAAGTAATTATTGAAGTGGCTTATTTAACATTGGTGGTAGTTCCAACTATCCATAATGTATAATAGCCACTTTTTTGTTGAATTTATTTAATTAAGGAAAGAATGTTCCTAGATATTTTTATGGAATCATATAGTTTAAGGTAATTCTCCTTGGAATCTATGTCCGATATATAATTCTTGGTATAATTTCTTGAGGATATATTATTGGCAATAACAAAATCAACAGCTTTATTATAAGCAATGGCTGCTTCTATATCAGTCTTGTATGTACCTATTTTAGTATATCCGTTTATATGTATCTTGGATAGGTATACTGGAGTGTTATTTTTTGTTATCTTCTCTACGCCATAATATTTATTGGTAACTATAATGTTGTGATATCTTAGATTGTTGCTATCACCATCTTTAAAATGATAATCTTTTCCATTAACTGCGAAATTCTTAATACCATATCTGGAGAGTATGTTTACCTGCATACCATAGTCATTAACGAACATATAACCATTCTTCTTGAAAATTTTATGATTGGAATAATAGAATAAATCATCTACATCAAAAGTCAACTCTGTTGATTGGTCAAGAAAATAAGAAAAATAATACTTATGAAGATAGATAGGGTTTTTGATATAGTATTTATTATCTCTGAAATTAATTAGTACAACGAATTTATGGAATGTCAAAGTATTGGACTTAGCATAATCATATAAACTTATATCACTGCTAATGATATCTTTTGCTTCCAAATAGGCATTGTGGGCAGATATATAGGAAGAAAAACTTCCTAGACTTATATGCTTGTTTGAAAAAGTTATAGAAGCTCTATAATAAATAGTCCCGTTTTTTCTAGTTGTTTTATAAACTCCCGTTGATGATGACATATATTTTAGTCCTTTCTTATATTAAAGATATATATTTATTTGAAAATTAATGTATATAATAATAAATAATGGAAATAATACAAATAATAAGATGTTTTGCATGTAAAAATCCATATATAATTAATCAACTTATTAAAATATATATCGGATAAAGATTGTTATTATATTATATTAATAAAATACAAAATAATACAATAATGAATTAGCTAAATTAAGTAGAAAAATATGGAAGTCATAAAAATATACATATAATTAGTAACAAAATTGAATTTGATATTTTACACAAAAAAAAATTTAGTTGTGTTAAATTATACAAAAAAATAATTGGAAAAAATAGTAAATAAAGAAAAAGTGCATGAAATCAATAATTGAATATTCTGAACAAATATAAAAAGTACCAAATTATTTAGATGTTAGTTGACACATTATGTAAGTTTTACTATAATCGCTATGACAAGCAAAATGTTAAGAAATTATTACGAGCTTGTTAAAAAATTCAATTTCATATGCATGCAAGACGGTCTTAAATTTATGAAATTGTCTATAGTTAAAAGGAGAAAAATTATGTTTAAAGTAAAGAATCTTCTTAAGGACATATTTTCCTCAATAAAGCATATTCCAAAGAAAGCATACACTAATGGATTAATTATAATTACAAGTTGTATTATGATAACTGTATTATATCTAGGTGTTAATGGATTTTTTGGTTCCCATACCAATGTGGTATCTGCTTTAGAAGGAAATGTCGAAGAGACGGATGTTTCGGATGATAAGTCTATTGAAGATGAAGAAACTGTTGTTGAGCTTGACTTAGGAATTGATCAGTATACCAAAAAGCTTGGCGAACTGTTGAAAGAGCAACAAGAGAAAGCTGACAAAGAAAAACTTGAAAGTGATAAACAAAAAGTTGTACCTATGAAGGAGCCAGAGGAAAGTAGCGACAAGAAAGTGCTGCATACGGCAACCTACAAACCAAAAGAACAAGAAAGTCAATTAGTGAATATTTCTGCTAAAGATTATGAAGCTTTAACAAGGATTGTTGAAGCAGAAGCTACAGGCGAGGATCTAATTGGGCGAATACTAATAGTAAATGTTGTAATGAATCGAGTGAAAAGTTCGCAGTTCCCAAATAACATTTATGATGTTGTTCATCAAGGCAGTAATGGTAGAGCACAGTTTTCACCTATTACTGATGGTAGATACTATTCAGTGACAGTCTCTGACAAATCAAAAAAAGCTGTTGAGAGTGCTTTTAATGGTGAGGACTATTCAAAAGGGGCATTATACTTTGCTGCAAGATGTCATGCTTCTAAAAAAGCTATGAGTTGGTTTGATAATAATCTTACCAAAGTGTACCAGCATGGGGTTCACGAATTTTTTAAGTAGATAAATATTAATATATATATATTATAGGCAATCAGATGATTGCCTATTTTTTGAGTTATTGGAAAGAGAGGCATAGCCTCTTTTGTTCTAGTATTGTGTTAAAGTGAATAGTATGATATAATCTTAAAAAACATCAAAAAAAGGAATGAAACTAATGAATACATTATATAAAAGCACACGTGGTGGTGAAAGTGATATACAAGCATCATTAGCTATTATTAAAGGATTAGCATGTGACGGAGGGCTATTCGTACCTAATGAGATTCCTAAATTAGATAAACCTTTAGAAGATTTGTTAGGCCTTGAGTATAAGGATTTAGCTTATGAAATAATGAAGTTATATCTTACTGACTTTACTGAAGAAGAGTTGAGATATTGTATAAATAATGCTTATGATGATAAATTTGATACAGAAGAGATTGCTCCAGTTGTTAAAAAAAATAGAGCACATTATTTAGAGTTGTTCCATGGGTCAACCATTGCATTCAAAGATATGGCATTATCTATTTTACCTTATCTAATGAAGGTTTCTGCTAAGAAGCAAAATATAGATAAAGAAATAGTTATCCTTACAGCAACATCAGGAGATACTGGTAAAGCTGCTTTAGCTGGATTTGCTGATGTGGAAGGAATTAAAATCATTGTATTCTATCCAAAAGATGGGGTAAGTCCTATTCAAAAACAACAGATGGTTACTCAAAAAGGAGATAATACATATGTTGTTGGTATAGAAGGAAATTTTGATGATGCTCAAAATGGAGTTAAGGAAATATTTAATAATGATGAGTTTGTCCAATTGATGGATAATAATGGTTATAGGTTCTCATCAGCCAATTCAATCAATATAGGTAGATTGATACCTCAGATAGTTTATTATTTCTATGCATATACTAAGATGGTGGCAAGTGGAGACATCAAGATGGGTGAGGACATTAATGTTGTTGTTCCAACTGGTAATTTTGGGAATATATTAGCTGCATATTATGCTAAGAATATGGGATTGCCAATTCATCAATTGATATGTGCATCTAACGATAATAAAGTATTGTATGATTTTATGAATACAGGTGTATATAATAGGAAAAGAGAATTTGTATTGACTATATCACCTTCTATGGATATTTTGATATCCAGTAATTTGGAGAGATTGTTGTATAAGATATCTGATAATAAGGAAAGTGTTATCAATGATCTTATGAGTTCGTTATCAAGTAAAGGTGAATATGAGATATCTGAGGATATGAAAAAAGGATTAAAGGATTTTTATGGTAATTATGCTTCCATTGATGAAACTTATGATGCCATTAAGGAAGTTTTTGATAAGTCAGGGTACTTGATTGACTCACATACTGCTGTTGGTAGTTCCGTTTATAAAAAGTATAAGAAGGATACTGGTGATAATAGGAAGACTGTTATTGCTTCAACAGCTAGCCCATATAAATTTACTCGTAGTGTTATGAAGGCTATTGATGAGAGTTATGAGAAGTATGATGATTTTGAGTTGATAAAGAAAATGAATGAGTTGACGGGAGTAGACGTTCCGGAGGCTATTAAGGATATTATAGGTGCCGAGATAAGGCATAAGATGATATGTGATAAAGATAAGATGAAAGAGACTGTTAAAGAGATATTGAGTTTGAGCTAGCGGGTGCTAGCTTTTTTTGTTTTTTTTGGGGGATGTGGGGGTCAGGGTATAAGTGTTAATAATCACTTGCCTTACCCTGAGAAGCGGTCGGTCTGCGTGATTATTAACACTTATACCCTTCGATGGCACATGAAGGTAATAAAAGATGATAAGCTACAAAAGTAAGAACATGATAGACGTATTCATTTATTTGCTATGTTTTAGGTTTTATAGTATTGATATGAATAGGTCTATTTTAGTATACTAATCTTAATAACATAATAAAAGAAGGTAAATACGGTACAATCCATGAATAATAATACAGAGTGGAAATAGTATAGGGGAATATGGAGCAGTGAGCCATGGACGGCGAACTCAGCCTTTAACCTGACAGCCCTACTGGACTGTCAGAAATAATAATGGACTCGATGTCCATTGTTATTTATCAAACATGGACGTTTAACTGGCTGACGGAATATTCCCCTATACTATTGTAGCGACTGTTAACCAAATCAATTCTTTTTTATAAACTTGTTAGGTAATTTATATAAAGTTATTGACAAATTATTTAACATGGTATACTATAAAAACATGATAACATATTATGGTGTTATTGGAAGGGTTGATAAATATGAAGAAGAGTATTTATAGCATAGTTTTATTTGATGAGATTGTTGAAGCTATTGATAGATTGGCATATATTAAGAATACTAATAGGTCACAATTGATTAATGATATGCTGGCTGAGAAAATTGGTTTGCTGACGCCCCAGCAAAAAGTTACTAATATAATGAATAGGATATCTCAGTTGGTGGAAACGGATAGTATTCAAGTGAAGTCCAAGAATGATTATGGGAGTCTACAATTTGGGACTTTTATAAAATATAAATATAAACCTAGTATCAGATATAGTTTTGAGTTTTATGTAGGTAATAATGAGGAAAGATATGCTGTTCTAAAGATTAATTCCAGATCTAAGTCAGAAGACCTTAATGAACATTTGGAAAGGTTTTTTAATGGTATTTGCTATATTGATAAAAAGAGGTTTCCAGAGATTTATCAGAGAGAGATAATCAATAAGACTTATACTAATTCAAATAATAGATTTGTGAGAGAGTTTTTGAGAGGGATTCCTTTGGAAAAGATGGATGATGATTCTATAGCAGAGTACTTAAGTTGTTATTTATTGATGATTGATGATTCGCTTAACTATTATTTCAATCATTATAATCAAGAGGATGTATTTAATAAGATTGATAAGATATATTGTCAGCATTTGAATAATCTTAATTTATTTTTAAAATGAGTATGGTTAATAAAATAGGAGGTGCAGATTATGCCAAATAACGTTGAGGATTATTATAAAACACTGGGTGTTTCCAGAGAGGCTAATGATAAAGAGATACAGAAAGCGTATAGGAAGTTAGCTCATAAATATCATCCGGATTCAAATAAAACAAAAGAGGCAGAAGACAAATTTAAGAAGATTAATGAAGCTTATAATGTGTTGAAGGACCCTGAAAAGAGAAAAGCGTATGATCAGTTTGGAAGTCAGTGGGAAAATGGTGGAGGATATTATTCTGGTGATACAAGCTCATGGACAGGTGATGAAGATATATTAAGGTCTGTATTCGACTCTATATTCAGAGCTAACAGTTTTGGTAAGAGTGGAAGAGGAGCTTTTAAAGGATTTAGTAATTTTGGTGGTTTTTCATCAGGTATGGGTGGATTTAGACAACAACAAACTAGGTCGGTTAAGGGGCAGAATGCTGAGGCTGAACTTGATATATCTATATCAGACAGCTATAATGGTTCAACTAAAAAGATTACAATAGGGGATGATATGGGGAATAGACATCAATTAGATGTTACAATTCCAAAGGGTATAATTGAAGGACAGAAAATAAGGTTGAAAGGGCAAGGAAGTAGAGGGTATAACGGTGGTCCAAGTGGTGACTTATTGATTAAGGTTCATATAGTTGATGATGCTGATTATAAGCTTAATGGTTATGATATTTATAAAGACTTGAATATTGCTCCTTGGGAGTCTGCTTTTGGAGCAGAGATAGAAGCTAGTACTATGGACAAAAAGTTCAAGATAAAGATACCTAAGGGAACTCAATCAGGAAAGAAATTCAGATTGAAGAACAAAGGGTTGAAAAGTAAGAAAAAAACTGGAGATTTTTATTTTGTGGCTAGGATAGTTGTACCTGAAGAGCTTAGCAAGGAAGAAATCAAATTACTTAAAAAATGGAAGGAAATATCTAGTGGGAAGATTAGATAAGGGTTAGTGTAAAGTGTTATAATTACTTGCCTTACCCTGAGAAGCGGTCGGTCTGCGCGATTAGAACACTTTCATTTGGTACGTATTATAAAAAATAATAATTATAGTTAGAGGTGAAAAGTATGGATTTGAATAAATTCACTCAGAAGAGTTTGGAAGCTGTCAAGAATGCTGAAACAATTGCGGTTGGTAATGGTAATATTGAAATAGCACCTGAGCATTTGCTGTTATCGTTATTAAAACAAGAAAATGGTTTGATACCTAGGATCTTAGATAAGATGGGTAAAGATATTAATGGTATGACTATAGAACTTGATGATTATGTCAATAAGATGCCTAAAGTATCTGGTCCAGGTAGAGAAGCTGGTAAAATATATATTAGTACATCAACGGATAAGATTTTTGTTGCTGCATTAAAAGAAGCTGAGAAGCTTGGAGATCAATTTGTATCTGTTGAACATTTGTTTGTATCTTTTTTTGTGCTTAGTAAAAAGGATTATGTGGTAACTTTACTTAACAAGTATGATATAACTAAGAACGCAGTATTAAATGTACTTAAGGCAATAAGAGGTAATCAGAGAGTGGTATCTGATAATCCAGAGAATACTTATGAGGCTTTAACAAGATATGGACATGATTTGGTTGAAGAAGCAAGACAAAACAAGTTGGACCCTGTAATAGGTAGAGATGGTGAGATTCGTCATGCCATAAGGATTCTATCTAGGAAGACAAAGAATAACCCTGTTTTAATAGGGGAACCTGGTGTTGGGAAAACAGCAATTGCCGAAGGATTGGCTCATAGGATTGTAAAGGGAGATGTGCCTGAAGGAATCAAAGATAAAAAGATCATATCACTAGATTTAGGGGCATTAGTAGCAGGGGCTAAATATAGAGGTGAGTTTGAAGAAAGATTCAAGGCAGTTTTAAAGGAAGTAAAAGATAGTGATGGCAAGGTAATATTATTTATTGATGAACTTCATACAATTGTTGGTGCTGGTAAGACAGAAGGAGCAATGGATGCAGGGAATATGTTGAAACCTATGTTAGCTAGAGGTGAATTGCATTGTATAGGTGCTACCACCTTGGATGAATATAGAAAGTATATAGAAAAAGATTCTGCTCTAGAGAGAAGATTCCAGCCAGTTATGGTAGATGAACCTACTGTTGAAGATACTATATCTATCTTAAGAGGATTAAGTGAAAGGTATGAAGTATTTCATGGTGTGAAGATACAAGATACTGCTTTGGTATCTGCAGCTGTGTTATCTAATAGATATATAACAGACCGTTTTCTTCCTGATAAAGCTATTGACTTAGTTGATGAAGCATGTGCTATGATAAGAACAGAAATGGATTCAATGCCAACAGAACTCGATGAAGTATCTAGGAAAATAATACAACTGGAAATAGAAGAAGCCGCATTGATTAAAGAAAAAGACGACATGAGTAAAAGCAGATTGTCAAGGATACAAAAAGAATTGGCAGAACATAAAGACATATACAATACTATGAAAGTTCAGTGGGAAAATGAGAAACAGAATATTGAGAAAGTGCAAAACCTAAAAGAAGAGTTAGAAAAAGTAGGAAGAGAAATTGAAAAAGCTGAGAGAGAATATGATCTTAATAAAGCTGCAATGTTGAAATATGGACGTTTGCCAGAACTGAAAGCCAAGCTAGAGGAAGAACAAAGAAATATAGAAACTAATAAAAATGATAATTCTTTGTTAAGACAAAAAGTTTCCGAAGAAGAAATAGCTGAGATAATATCTCGATGGACAGGTATACCACTTAGTAAATTGGTTTCAGGTGAAAGAGAAAAATTGTTGAAGCTTAGTGATATTCTTCATAGAAGAGTTATTGGGCAGGATGAAGCCATACAAAGAGTTACAGATGCTATTATCAGATCCAGAGCAGGGATAAAAGACCCTAAGAGACCAATAGGTTCTTTTATATTCCTTGGACCAACTGGTGTAGGAAAAACAGAGCTGGCAAAAGCTGTAGCTGAGGTACTATTTGATACTGAAGATAACATTGTTAGAATAGATATGAGTGAGTATATGGAAAAATTCTCAGTATCAAGACTTATTGGAGCACCACCAGGTTATGTAGGTTATGAAGAAGGTGGACAGTTGACGGAAGCTGTTCGTAGGAAACCTTATTCTGTAGTACTATTAGATGAGATTGAGAAGGCTCATCCAGATGTATTCAACATTCTTCTTCAAATACTTGATGATGGACGAATTACTGATTCGCAAGGTAGGACAGTAGATTTTAAGAATACAATTATCATCATGACCTCCAATATAGGTTCAGAGTATTTATTGGAAGGTATCAATTCTATAGGTGAGATAAGTGAACAAGCAAGAAATAATGTTACTAGTTCACTCAATAAATATTTTAGACCTGAATTTTTGAATAGAGTAGATGAAATAGTATTATACAAACCCCTTACCAAGGAAGACTTGATAGCTATAGTCGATCTGTTGATTGATGAGATTGGAAAAAGACTTGCTGATAGAAGACTAGGGATTGAGATAACGGATAAAGCAAAGAGACATATCGTTGAAGAAGGTTATGACCCTATATATGGAGCCAGACCTTTGAAAAGATACCTGCAAAGGAATGTGGAAACAATGATTGGCAGGGCAATTATATCAGGAAATGTTTCCGAAGGCAGTAATATAGTCATTGATTACATTGATGGAAAACTACAGATTATATAATAGAATTGGCACTCGTAAGAGTGCTTTTTCTATGTGATAGAAAATCTTATTAATGACAAATCCCTCTTAAATATAGAAATAAATTCCAAGTTTGTCTTGACATATATATGTAGTTGTACTATACTTTAATCGAAATTGATAGTCATTATCAGATTAAAATTTAGGAGGGTAATTAAGGTGAAAAATAAAATTACTATTATTATGAGTTGCATTTTGATAATATCATTAATGCTTGTAGGGTGTTCAAAAGACAATGAAGAAAATGTTGTCTCACAAAATCCAGAAGCAGGAAATGCACAGGAAGATGGAACTAAGGCAAAAGATGAAAGTAAAGAAACAGAGGACAGTAATAATGAGAATGAAGAGGATAAAGGTAAATATCATGGCAAAGAAGGTAAGATAACTGTATATTTATCTGGTCCAGAACAAATGTTAAACAAGATAGAAAGTGAATTCGAGACTGTAAATGGTGACGTTTTGGATTTAGTAATATTAGGTTGTGGTCCTCTTAGACAGAAAGTATGGACTGAGAAACAGGCTGGGCAAATTCAAGCAGATGTTGTATGGGGTTCTGATCCACTGTTATACTATGCTCTTCAAGACGAAGGTAATTTAGCACAATATAGTCCTAAGGAGTATGATAATTTAAAAGAAGAATACAAAGTAGGGGATAATTACTACACAATAGTTAATGAAAGATATGCTGTTATAGCCTATAACAAAGATAATTTAAAAGGCGATAAAATACCAAAATCCTTTGAAGACCTTAAGAAGGAAGAATATGCTGGTAGCGTTGTAATGGCTAATGCCAATTATTCTTCAACTGCACTAGCAATTACTTCAGGTCTGTATCAAATGAGCGGCAATAATTGGGATTACATAAAAGCGTTGAAGGATAATAAACTATTCTTTGCAAAATCTAATGGTCAAGTTCCTTCTAAGATTCAAGAAGGGGAATTTGATACAGGAATAGCTCCACATGATTCTGTTCTAAGATTGAAGAAAAAAGCAAAGAAAGAGGAGTATAAGACTCCAATAGAGATCAGCTGGCCATCTGAAGGAGCTTTAAGAATTCAAAGACCAGTAGCAATTATTAAGGATGAATCAAGACCAAGTAAGAATCAAGAAATAGCTGAAAAATTTGTTGATTTCCTAGTATCTAAAAAAGTTCAAAACATTACTGTAGGAATGGGATTTGTAAGTGTAAGAGAAGATGTTTCATTACCACAAGGAATTCCTGCTGAGTTAGTAACTAAGGAGATTGACTGGAGGTTCGCTTATGAAAACGAAAGTACACTTAGAGATGGAGTCAAAGAAATCATGGGCAACTAATGGTATGAAGAATACATCACAGTTTTTAAAAGAAACTGTGATGTATGTAATGTTATGTATAATAATATTTATTATCATAATATATCCATTGCTGAATCTATTGATAAAGAGTTTTGACATAAGTGTTTTTATTTCTTTGTTTAAAGATAAATCAACATATATAAGTTTATTCAATACATTGATCATAGGTATTGGCGTTACTTTTTTTTCTATACTATTTGGTGGAAGCTTAGCTTGGTTAGTTGTAAGAACTGATTTTCGGCACAAGAAATTCGTTAAGTTATTTGCTCTAATAGGTTTTATGATTCCTTCATATATTCTCAGTATTTCATGGATAGAGATTTTTTCTAAGAATGGTTACTTGAGCAGATTGCTGAAATTTTTATTCGACTATGATTATAATTTTTTCCCATATTCAATTATATCTGTTATCTTTGTTTTATCAATCCATTTGTATCCTTTGGCTTTTATGTCTATTTCTAATGCTTTAGAAGCGTATTCAATGGATTATGAAGATGCAGCTTTTGTCTGTGGGGCAGATAGAAGAAGGATAATGAGAACTATAACATTTCCTATGATAATCCCTAGCATCTTATCTATAGGAATTTTAATATTCAGTCGTTCAATGGCTAACTTTGGAGTTCCGGCTGCTCTATGTTTACCTATAGGAAAAGATGTAGTCACTACTAAAATATTCAGTTACCTATCTCATCTAGAGTTAGTAAATGCTACAGTATTATCTGTAATACTAATAATAATATCAGCTTGTATATACATCATTAACTCAAAGATTATAAGTAAAAGGAAATATGCAAGCAGTACCAATAAGAAATTCAGGAATCCTAAGCTGATAAAATTAGGAAAGCGTAGTAGAATAGTTAATTTCTTTGCAATAGCATTTTGTATTTGTGTAACAGGCATACCTTTGGCAAGTATTGTTATAACATCTTTTCTCAAACGATGGGGCTTGAAAATACAATTGAAGAATTTGACTATCAACAATTATGTTACTTTGTTTACTAATCCCTATACTAATAAATCATTCATAAATAGTATGGTATATGGGATAGTAGGTGCAACAGCTGCGGTTATAATTGGATGCCTTGTATTATATTTGTTCTATATCAATAAAAACAAATTGACCAGTTCATTCATGATTATTGTTACATGGCCCATAGCTTTCCCAAATATCGTATTAGCAGTAGCAGCTACGTTAAGCTTTATAAATAAGCCATTAAAATTATATGGAACAAAATGGATTATAATTATTACATATATTGCATTATTCATACCAATTGCAGTTAAAAATATGAGCGGTATAATTGAAAACATAGATAAGAGCTTGATAAAAGCCTCTAGAATGTCTGGGGCAAGTATACTTAGTACATTAAAAAATATAATAATACCATTGATAGCACCCGGAATGACTTCAGCTTGGATATTATGTTTTTTGATAGCATTAAGAGAAATTCCAATCTCTCTATTATTATATAGTAGTGGAACTGAAACTTTGGGTGTCATGCTGTTTACATTACAATCCAATTCTTACGGACTTGAGATGACATCTACTCTAGCAGTAGTAATCATAATCATGAGTTTAATTGGAAATCTAATAATTAAAAAGGTTAGGAGACGAAGTAAATGATAACTGCAAAACTTAATGATATCAGTAAAAAATATGGTGAGATCAATGCTCTAAAAGAGGTAAGTCTAGATATTCATACAGGAGAATTATTAAGTATTCTAGGTTCTAGTGGTTGCGGAAAGAGTACATTACTGTATTCTATCGCTGGACTAGAAAAACCTGATAGCGGGGATATCAGTCTCAATGGTAGAACTATATTTTCTGCCTCTGAAAGAACATTTATACCACCTGAAAAAAGAAATATAGGTTTAGTTTTTCAGAATTATGCACTTTGGCCACATATGAATATCTATAAAAATGTGGCTTATCCTTTACAAATAAGGAAAGTAAAGAAATCTATTATAAAAAAAGAGGTATTAGAAAAACTTGAATTAGTGGGTCTGAGTGGAAAAGAAAAGAAGTATCCTCATGAATTAAGTGGGGGAGAACAGCAAAGAGCTGCTGTGGCTAGAGGATTGATTATGAAACCTGATATATTATTACTGGATGAACCATTTTCAAACTTAGATGCAAAGTTAAGAGAAAAAATGCAAGATGAATTAAAACGGATTCAGAAACTTACTAAACTCACTATGGTTCATGTAACCCATGACCAAGAAGAAGCAATGAGAATCTCGGATAGGATTGCTATAATGAATAAGGGTAGATTACTTCAAATAGGTGAGCCTAGTGAAATATATGATAGACCAAAAGATGTTTTTGTTGCAGGGTTTGTTGGTAAATCCAATTTAATTTCATATGATACAATTAAAAATTATCTACCAAGAAAAGTTAAAAATGATTTAGAGGAAAAATCACTAAATAAAACTAAAACCATTCTGGTTAGACCTGAAGATATAACCATTACAGATACAGAAAATAATACTATAAGTGGTGTTATCACTAATAAATTCAACAAAGGAAGCGTTTATATGTATAATATAAAAACGGGCTTTCATGATTTTGTTATTCAAACAGACAATAGATGTAACTATGATATTAATTCAAATGTTAATATTATGATAAAAAAAGGATGCGTCATATAGGAGATTTTATCTGTGATATTGAGCAGGATTCACGTGTACAACAACATCTTCTATATGATCAAATTCCATAAGTGATTTTTTTATCTGTGCTGATATGGAGTGTCCTTCGTATACTGTCATATTAGCATCAACAGATATTTTTACAATCAGTATAAAATTAAGACCTATTGGTTTGGAATTGATATTATCTACATGGTCAAGTCCTTCTATTGACATTATCTGTTTTTCCATTTCTTGTTTTACTTTTGAATCAATGTTAGTATCCATCAAAACGGAATATGATTGATTGAAAATAGATACTCCCGTATATGCTATCCATAAGGAAATCAATATACCTACAACTCCATCAACAAAATAAATATTGTAATGACCAAGAATAACACTAAGTAAGGTCAGAGATGATAAGAAAATATCATTTCTATGATCTTGGGCATTAGCTATAGCCAATAGACTGTTATATTTTCTACCGATGTTGATTGAGTAGATGAATAGAACTAATTTAATTACTATAGAAGCTAGAGCTATATATATGAGCCAAGGTGAATATTCAAATTCTTGTTTGTTGATTAAAGAATCAATGGACATCTTGAAGATTGAAAATGAAACAAAGAACAATGAAAAACTAATTATCATTGAAAAAATATATTCAGCTTTTCCATGACCATATGGGTGTTCATCATCTCCAGGTGTAGAAGAGATTTTATTACCTACAAATGTTATGGTAGAAGCAAAAACATCTCCTGCGCTGTTAAGTCCGTCTGCAATCATAGCTTGACTCTTAGATATAAAGCCAATTATGAGTTTGATTACCAATAGAAATATATTACCTAGAATACCAGATAAAGCAACATTTTTTATTTTTTTATATTTATTTATATCATTCACCAATATTACCCCATTTTTTATAATTATTATATTTATATAGCAGTTTGTTTCCTTAGATTACCATTATATATTATTTTAAATCATTTGCGCAAGTGAAATATATATATAATTTATAAGTCATATAATAACTATTATTAATAGATAAAAGGAATATATGAAGTGGTTGAATATAAGGTAAGAATATTATAAAATCATTCCTTTTAAACAATTCTTAAGTTATTGAATTATTAAATAAAAATGCTAGTCGTAAAAAAATTTATTACCATATATAATTAAAAAATTACTAAATTGACTATTGGATAAAACAATATTGTGTTATAATCTATATAGTCCATTTTAACTATTCAAATTATTTGAGTTTATGCAATAATAGATATTATGGATATAAATAGATATAAATAAACTAAAGTTGATACAATTTATAAGCTAAGGGTGTATACTTCAAAGTAGGGGTGACATAATAAATGAGATTTGTACCTGTTAATGGTTTAATGGAAGGTATGTATGTAGGTAAGAGTTTATTTGATAGAAATAATCAATTATTACTAAGCAAAGGCAGTGTTGTTCAGAAGTCATATATCGATAAAATATATAAAATGGGGTATCAAGGAATCTATGTTGAAGATTATATTTCTTCTGATATAGAAGTCAAAGATATAATTAGTGATGAATTAAGAAGGAATACAGTCAACACCATAAAGAATGTATTTATAGAGGCTGAAAATGACAAAAAATCCAGTAAAAAAATGAATAACATAAATGAGACAAAGTCTCTAGTTACTGATATAGTGGATCAGATACTTGAGAACCAAGACACAATAGTTAATCTTATCGACCTGAAGATGTTTGATGACTATACATTTTATCACTGCGTTAATGTTGCTGTGTTATCCATAGTGCTCGGGACTTCTATTGGACTGAACAAAGAAAAACTATATAATCTTGGACTTGGGGCTATATTACATGATATTGGAAAAATGTTTGTTGACAGTAAAATTCTTAATAAAAATGGAAAATTGACTAAAGAAGAATATAAGCATATACAAAAACATTCGGAATATGGATATAATTATTTGAAAGAGACATTTGAGATACCTCTTTCTTCATATATTGGTGTTTTACAACATCATGAAAAATATGATGGAACTGGATATCCTTCTAATAGAGCAAAAGACGATATTTCATTATTTGGTAGGATTATTGGTATAGCTGATGTATATGATGCTTTAACGTCAACTAGACCATATAGGAAAGCTTTACTGCCTTCTGAAGCTATAGAGTATATAATGGCTAATGGAGGTATTATGTTTGATGTTAATCTGATTCAGAATTTTGTTAAGAAAGTAGCACCTTTTCCAGTTGGGACTTGTGTGGAGCTTAGTAATAGATACAAAGGTATCGTAGTAGAAAATTATGAAGAAGCATGTTGTAGACCTAAAATCAAAATAGTTTTAGATGATAACAACAATGAAGTAGACTCTTTCTATTATAATCTTAAAGATCAAAAAGAGTTAAGAAATGTAACTATCACTTCCATAAGTGATTTATCAATTGGTAATTTAGAAAAGTGTAATTAATTTTATGGTTTTGCATTTTAAAAAGGCTGTTGTATCAGTAAAATCTTACTGGTACAACAGCTTTTTTAAATCTTAAGTTAACGATCTTTAGCGTTATCCTGTGGAAGTAAAAGGTTTAAAAGTATAGCAACTAGTGTAGTTACAACAACAGAGGATTTACCAAATATTGAAATAAACCATGATGGAAATAGAGCAAGTGAATTAGGAACTTGTACGATTCCCATACCTAAAGCAACAGAAAGTCCAACAACTGCAGAATTCCTCTTGTTGAGATTGCCAGCAGCTATCATTTTGATTCCTGTCATTGTTATTATAGCAAAAACTGATATAGTAGCGCCACCAAGAACACATTGAGGAATTGTCGTAAGTATAGAAGCAAATTTTGGAATAAGTCCTGTTAAAATAACAATAAAAGATGCAAAAATAAATATCCATTTATTTATAACTTTGGTTATAGTGACTATACCAACATTTTGACTATAGGTTGCAGTTGGCATACATCCAAAGAAAGCAGATATGATTCCAGTAAAACCAAAACCTATAATTCCGTGAGATAGTTCTTTATCAGTAGGAAGTCTGTCCATACCACCACCTGTTGTAGCAGATAAGTCACCGATAGCTTGAACAGAGTTCACAACATACATAATAACCATAGATACGATTGCTGTAGTATTGAAATTGATACCAAAATGCATAAACCTAGGAGCTTGAAATAGGCTTGCTTCCCGAACAGCATCAAAAGATACTATTCCCAGGAATATAGAAATTACATATCCCACAATCATACCTATTAGAATAGAGGCAAGTTTTAAAGTTCCTTTAGTGAAATGATTAAAATATATTACAACACCAAGAGTTATCATTGCAACTATCCAGTTCTGAGGAGAACCAAAATCAGGTGAACCAGCACCACCAGCTATATATTTGATAGCAACAGGGTAAAGAGATAAACCTATTGAGAGTATAACTGTACCTGTAACAATAGGCGGAAACAGATAGGATAGTTTTTTAAGAAAAATACCGAATAATATTGCAACTAAACCACCTGCTATTTGTGAACCAAATAATGTAGCTATATTAAATTCACCAGCTATAGCTGTTAATGTAGGTACATATGCAAAACTTACTCCCATAATTATAGGTAGTCTTGAGCCGATAACCCCACCTATAGGGAAAATTTGAATTAATGTAGCTATTCCAGAAAAAAATAATGAAGCTTGAACTAATAAAACTTTATCACTAGGATTAAGTTGTGCAACACTTGCGACAATAAGGGCTGGGGTAACGCAGCCTACGATCATTGCAACAACATGCTGTAGTCCTAATGGTGCAACATCTTTTAAAGATGGTTTACCATCAAAACTGAATAGCGTTGATTTTTTGTTAGTTTTCATAATAATACCCTCCCAAATTAAAAAAAGATAAATAAATAACCTCAAGAACCTTATTTGTGTATAAAATTTTGTTTGTTATAAAAATTATACAATAAATAAAATGGAATTTAAACAATTTTAAATTATTATTTTGAATTTTTATAGAAAAAATTGAGGAAAATTGAAAAAAGTATACTTGAAAAATAATGCTGATATGTAAAATTAGTAGTATTAATAATTGACTTACATAATTCTACATGATATACTGTATTTCGTCGTAGCGAACTTTAATCCTGTTTTTGGAATAAATGTTCGGAGAAGTACAAAAAACGAATATCATTTTAGAATATACTATTATTCCTATCTGAATATATAACGATATAATTAAGCATAATAAAAATATCTTTTATAGTATATTACTTTATTAAGACTAGAAAGGAAGATTTCATGAAGAAGAAGTGGTTTTATACTTTATTAATACCAGGGTTAACTTTAATAATTGTATTTCTATTTATTCCATTAATATATACAATAGGATCTACATTTATTGGCGAAGAAGGTTATAGTTTTGCAAGGTATATTGAATTTTTGAAGGATGGGTATTATATAAAGATATTTAATAGAACACTTAGAATCGCACTTATTACATCATTGGTGTGTATGATTCTAGGAATGCCTGTGGCATATTACATATCAAGAACCAAGAAAAGTGTTAGGGGTATATTTATTGCTTGTACAGTTTTCCCCCTTCTAACTAATTCGGTTGTTCGTTCTTTTGCTTGGATGACTATTTTAGGTTCAAACGGAGTTATCAATAAGCTATTGATGAATCTTAATATCATAGATAAGCCATTAAAACTTTTATATACAGAATCTGCAATCATAATTGGTACGGTTTACTTGTTTCTGCCATTGATGGTTGTATCATTAGTGGGTGTTATGGAAAATATTGAAAACGATTTATTAGAAGCTGCAGAGAGCTTAGGAGCCAATAGGATTAAAGCATTTTTCAAAGTTATTTTCCCACTTAGTGTACCTGGACTTATAGTAGGTTGTGTACTTGTATTTACTGGTGCATTCACTGCGTATACAACACCTCAACTTTTAGGAGGGAATACTAATATAGTATTATCAACCCTTGTTTATCAGAGAGCTATGACTCTTGGAGATTGGACTGGAGCATCTGTGGTAGCTACTGTTATGATTGTTACTACTTTGACCGTTATAGGAGTAATAAATAAACTGGCTAGCAGATTAAATGAAAGGGGTGTTTAATATGAAGCACAATAAAGGGCTAACATTTTTCACTGTTTGTGTATATTTATTTATATTCGCACCAGTAGTTATTATAATAATGACAGCTTTTGGACCGGATGAAGTTATTGCGTTCCCGCCAAAAGGATTTAGTTTAAAATGGTTCGTGAATATCTTTACATCAGATATGTTCATGAAGACTTTTTCCATTAGTATTCAGGTAGCAGTTATAGCAACAATAATTGCACTGATTATAGGCGTTCCTGCTGCATATGCAATGAGTAGATTTGATTTTAAAGGGAAAGGACTTATTAAAAATATATTTTTCTCTTCAATTATTGTTCCAGGAATAGTTTTTGGTTTTTCAATCTTTAATTTTATTATTATAAAATGGAAATTACCTATTTATACAAGCTTATTGATAGGTCACATCATAATAATATTACCGTACATCATTAGGGTGGTTGCTTCTAGTTTAGAAGGTTTTGATTATTCCATAGAAGAAGCTGCAGTCAGCTTGGGAGCAAGTAGACTGAAAACATTCTTTTTGGTTGTATTTCCTAATATAACATCAGGGGTTATTGCAGCTTTTATGCTGGCATTCATAAATTCATTTAATAATGTACCTATATCAATATTTTTAACAGGTCCAGGTGTAAGTACATTACCAATAAAAATGATGAGTTATGTAGAATACTATTATGATCCAACAATCTCAGCATTATCTGTTACATTGATGATTATGACCATTGGGATTATGTTTATTGTTGAGAGAACCTTAGGACTAAGCTATTTTTCTAAATAAGAATGGAGGTACAATATGTCATTTATTAATTTAAAAGATATTACTGTTTCATACGATGGTAAAGTAGATATATTAAAAAAATTGAATATTGATATTGAAGAAGGTAAATTAGTTTCATTATTAGGACCAAGTGGCTGTGGTAAAACTACTACTTTAAGAGTGGTTGCAGGTTTTATTCAACCTAAGAATGGTCAGTTTATATGTGAAAAAGAGGATTATACATATATACCTGTTCATAAAAGAAATTTTGGATTAGTATTTCAGAGCTATGCATTGTTTCCTCATCTCACAGTATTTGATAATGTGGCTTTTGGATTGAAAATGCAAAAAGTAGATAAGAAGGATATAAAAAAGGCTGTAGAAGAGATCTTGGAAGTTGTTGATTTAAAAGGGTATAATTCAAGATATCCCAAGGAATTGTCAGGTGGACAGAGACAAAGGGTGGCATTAGCTAGAGCTTTGGTGATTAAACCAAAATTATTATTATTGGATGAACCTCTTAGTAATCTGGACGCAAAATTAAGATTAAAGATGAGAGCAGAAATCAGAAAACTCCAGCAGAAGTTAGGAATCACTACAATTTTTGTAACCCATGACCAAGAAGAATGTTTCTCAATTTCAGATAAGGTTGCGGTTATGAATGGTGGACTTATAGAACAATATGATACACCTGAAGAAATATATACAAACCCATCAAGCGAATTTGTAGCAAGATTTGTAGGATTTGAAAATTTCATAGAGTTAGATAAAATTGGAGATAATATATATCAATCAAAATCTGGCGCAAAGTTCATTACCGATATTAATGATAAGGATACTAAAATAAAGGAAAAGCTGGTTGGGACAATCAGACCAGATAATATTAAGATAATAGACAATGAGAGTGAAGCAGAAAACAATATATTAGAGGGTATTGTTGATGTTAGAACATATCTTGGAAAAGAGTATCAGTATTCCATTAATACTGAAGTAGGAACTATACTGGTTAATGCCAATAATGAAAAAATATATAATCAAGGTAATGAAATCAAACTATACTTACCTGCAAATAAATTGGTATTAGTATAGAATGATTGAAAAGTGTGCAATACTGTAGATAATTAAACTCTACATATTAAATAAATACTCTTTGATTTAGAGAGTAAAAAAATAAAAATTATGGAGGTCAACAATGAAAAAGATATCAATTATTTTAGCATTAATGATATTATTAGTAAGTGTTACAGGATGTGGAGCAACTGATAAAGCAAAAGATGGAGATAGTCAACCAAAAGATGAGAGCCCAACTGAATTAGTAATCTCTACATGGGGTTATAGTGAAGATTTACTTTGGGAAAATGTATTTACTCCTTTTGAAGAAGCAAATAATGTAAAGATAGTTTTGGAAACAGGTAATAATTCAGAGAGATTAACAAAATTAAAAACTAATCCAGATAGCAACATAGATATTATATATCTTGCAGAAGCTTTCGCACAAGAAGGTATTGAAGCAGGTTTATTTGATGAACTTGATTATAGTAAAATTGACAATGCAAAAAAGATTGATGAAAAAGCAAAATATCTAGTTGAAGCAGGATATGGTCCAGCTTATACTTTAAATCGTGCAGCTATAGCATATGATCCTAATAAGGTTGGATTTGAAATAAAATCATGGAATGATTTATGGAAGAGTGAGTTAAAAGGAAAAATTTCTATTCCTGAGATAACAACTACATTCGGACCTGCAACAATGTATATAGCATCAAATAGTAAAGGTGTGGATATTACTTCTGATAATGGAGAAGAAGCATTTAAAGCATTGGAAGAATTAAAACCTAATTTAGTTAAAACTTATACTAAGTCATCTGATTTAGCCAATATGTTTGCTAACAATGAAATAGAAGTTGCAATTACTGCTGATTTTGCATATCCAAGAGTAAAAGCAGGAGCACCAGATGTAGTATTTGTTGATCCAGAAGAAGGTGCATTCATAAACTTTAATACTATCAATATTGTTAAAAGTTCTAAGAATAAAGAGTTAGCTATTAAGTTTATCAACTATGCATTAAGCACTGAAGTTCAAACTAGAACTGCAAAAGCATTAGGTGAATCACCAGTAAACACTGAAGTAGAATTAACAGATGAAGAAGCAGCAAACTTGACTTATGGAGAAATTGTAGGAAACTCCAATACAGTAGATCATAAATTTGTTAATCAAATGAAAACACAATGGATTGATAAGTGGAATAGAACATTAAATCAATAATAGATTCTAAGTTGTTGGTATAAGTTATTATGAGCGTAATATATACTTAAGTTGATAGAAGATATCAACATATGTATGTATTGCGCTATTGTATTATAGGTAACTTTACATGATTAGAAAAAGATAGGAGTATAACTATGGAAATAGATTTATTAATTAAAAACGTACAAGTATATAATGCATATATTAAAAAAATTATACATGGAGATGTAGCAGTACTTAATCAAAAGTTTTTATACATTAGTAAAACAGGAGAAGACCATAATCAGGATTTCATTCCAAAAGAAGTCATTGATGGTAATGGCAAGTATATGATTCCAGGTTTGATTGATATTCATATGCATATAGAAAGTTCTATGACTACACCTTTTCAATTTTCTCAGGCGGTTATTCCCCATGGAGTTACCACAGTAGTTGCTGACCCTCATGAGATAGCTAATGTTTTTGGTATTGAAGGAATATTAGCCATGTTAAAAAGTACAAAAAATAATGTTGTAGATATATTATATTCTATCCCAAGTTCAGTTCCTTCAACAACTAAACTATTTGAAACAACAGGAGGAAGTATAGAGGTTGAAGATGTATCAGAGCTAATTAAGATAAGAGAAATCTGCTGCTTAGGAGAAGTAATGAATTTTAAAGGTCTGATTAATGATGATGAATCATTGATTAATAGAATAATCAAAAAGATCAAAGATGAAAGACCTAATCTGAAGATAGAAGGTCACTGCCCTAAAATAACAGGTCTAGATTTAGCAAAATTCATTTATCAAGGAGTAGATGCAGACCATACCCAGCAAACGCCTTCTTCAATAAAAGAAAAAATAGAAAATGGAATGTTCTTGGAAATTCAACACAAATCAATGACACAAGAAAATATTAAGTATCTGGTAGAGAATAATCTTTATGAACATTTTTGTTTGGTTACAGATGATGTCATGGCTGATAGGCTAATGGATGGACATTTGAACTTATTAGTAAGAAAGGCAATTCAGATGGGTATGCCTATAGAAATGGCAATATATGTTAGTACTTATACTCCTGCAAGAAGAATGCTTTTACATGACAGAGGTAGTATTGCCCCAGGAAAGATAGCAGATTTTATCTTGCTCAGTGATATTAATAATTTTGAAATAGATAAGGTATATAAAAATGGGAAGCTTGAATATGATGGAGAACAACAATATAAAGAAAGTGAAATAGGATTTCCGCCAGAGTTTTATAAAAGTGTAAAATTGGACTATGTATCCCAATCAGATTTTCAGGTGTCAGCACCAATAGAGAAGGGTAGAATTGACTGTAGAACAATGAAGGTAACACCTCATACTACTTTTACAATAGAAGAAAAAAACACACTGGAAGTAAAGGATGGAAAACTGCAGTGGCAATCTTCACCATATTGCTTAATTACTGTTTTTGAAAGATATGGCAAGAATAATAATAAAGCTTATGGATTAGTTGGTGGGAGTGTAATAAAAGAAGGGGCGATAGCTACTACTTACGCACATGATCACCATAATCTAATGGTAATGGGAAAAAATCCAGAAGATATGACTATAGCAGTAAATTGGATAATCGAAAACGGAGGAGGATATTGTGTTGTCAAAGATGGAAAAGTCCTTGCAGGTGTAGAGCTTTCAGTAGGTGGTATTATATCAGAGGAAAGAATAGATATATTAGCAGGGAAAGTTAAGAGCGTAAGTGAAAAGATGGGAATTTTAGGTTATGAACATGATAATAGAATTATGTCTTTCAGTACATTATCTCTTCCAGTTAGTCCAAGCTTAAAAATATCAGATAGAGGATTGATAGATGTTGTTAAACAAGAAATAGTAGATTTATTTTATTAACTTAAATTATATGTAACAAGCAAATGAAGGGAGTATGATAATATGGCAGAATCAATTATAAAAAATGTTAATATTCTTACCATGAATGCTGATAAAGACATTATTGAGAAGGGTGTAGTAGTATTAAAAGATAATCTGATTCATGATATGGGTAATGAGGATTTGTTATCCAAATATCCATCTGATAACATTATAGACGGGAAAAATGGCATTCTAATACCAGGTATGATAAATACACATACACATGCCTCTATGGTGGTATTTAGAAGTCTTGGAGATGATGTGCCTGATAGATTGAAAAGATATATATTTCCATTGGAGAAAAAACTGGTTAATAAAGAATTGGTTTATCTGGGAGCTAAGTATGGCATAATAGAAATGCTACTAGGGGGTGTAACTACATTCACTGATATGTATTTCTTTGAGGATGAAGTTGCAAGAGCAGCTAAAGAACTTGGTGTCAGAGGGGTATTAGGAGAGACTATTATTAATTTTAGTTCGCCGGATTCAGAAGAGCCTTATGGTGGTCTTGATTATTGTGAATGGTTTATAGAGAAATGGAAAGATGATAATCTGATAATTCCAGCTGTAGCACCTCATGCGCCATATACCAATGATAAACACCACTTACAGTTGGCTAATAAATTATCAGAAAAATATGATGTTCCACTAATGATGCATGTGGCAGAGATGGGCTATGAGTATGATCAATGTTTAGAAGAATATGATATGACACCAGTACAATATTTAGACAGTATTGGTATTCTTAGTGAAAGGTTCATATCTGCACATTCAATCTTGGTATCGGACAAAGATATAGATATATTAGAAAAAAGAAAAGTAGGTATTAGTCATAATGTAGGCGCTAATTCCAAAGGAGCAAAAGGAGTCGCTCCAATCACAAAAATGTATCAAAAAGGTATGAAGCTTGGACTTGGGACAGATGGACCAATGAGTGGAAACACGTTGGATATTGTAACACAGATGTCATTAGTAGGAAAGATACATAAACTACATAATAAAGACAGAAGTTTATTTCCTGCCAGTGAGATCTTGGAAATGGCTACAATCGGTGGGGCAAGAGTCCTTAATATGGATAATGAAATAGGTTCTATTGAAATCGGTAAAAAAGCTGATTTAGTACTTTTTGAGACTGATTCCATAAATATGCAGCCATTATATGATTATTATTCTGTTTTAGTGTATTCTTCTAATCCAAGTAATGTAGATACTGTGATAGTTGATGGAAAGATTCTGGTCAAGAACAAGAAGCTGGTTGAATCTAATATCATGGATAAGGTCAAAGAACAATTAAAAATGATTAAAAACAATATATTAGAAGTATCAAAAGAGTTATAATATACTATCTATAATATTAGCAAATAGAAAAGCTGTCCCAACATATTTAAGGTTATTGGGACAGCTTTTTGTATATATTAGAAAAGTTCCTACGGAAGAAGCGTTACTTCTTTTCTTGTATTGTAGATATTAATTGTTGCTTTTAATTATTGGATATTAAATGTCTGATATCCAAATACACAGGAAGTCCGTTCTTATATTGTATATTTGGTTGACCGAATGTCAATGGTGATATATATTCTATAAGTTCATTTGTAATGTCACCATTCTCAGCATGTATCCATTCAGTAGGGATTAATTTCTCCTTGTTGGCAACTTTTTCTATATCCACACAATCAATCTGATATTTATATGGATTATGACTTGTTCTAATTATGGATACCATTTGTCCAGTATAACCATCTACAGCGTATTCAACAGCCTTATTTCCAACCTCACAAGCTTCATTGATGTCTTGTAATGATGCACTGTGCATTGCACTTCTTTGCAATACGTTAAGTTCTATTGATCTAACCTTGCAGCCCAAAGATTTACTTACTATGTGTTCCAGAGTTTTTCCTGTACCGCTTAACTTGGCATGTCCAAAAGAATCATCAAGTGCATTTTCAGATGCTGAAATATAATTTCCATCTTTATCCTTGATACCTTCTGAAACTGCAACAATTATATTCTTTTTAGTCTTTTGAATACGTTTTAGATTACTTAAGAAATCATAGATAGAAAAAGGTACTTCAGGTAGATAGATCAAATCTGGAGATGAATTATATTCATTTCTAGCAAGTGCAGCAGATGCCGTCAGCCAACCAGCATTTCGTCCCATTATTTCAACGATAGTGACACTAGGGATATCATAGATGTATGTATCATAAGATATTTCAAGCATTGTAGTAGCTACAAACTTAGCTGCTGAACCAAAGCCAGGAGTATGGTCAGTTCCAAATAAATCGTTATCTATAGTTTTTGGTATTCCAATAATCTTAACATTCTTATTTTTGATTTTAGCGTATTTTGATAATTTTAGGACAGTATCCATAGAATCATTACCGCCAATATAAAAGAAATATTCAATTTTTTTGCGTTCAAATATATCGAAGATCAATTTATATTCTGTTTCATCTTCAGTAAAATCAGGTAGCTTATATCTACATGAACCCAAAAACATTGAAGGAGTAGTCTTCAATACTTCCAATTTGCTTTTTGAGGGTGCAAATATGGATGTTAAATTGATTATATTATGATTTAAAACTCCTTGAATACCATTTATAGCGCCATATACAGTATGTATATTAGGGCTTTCTATGGCTGAATCTATAACACCGCTTAAAGAGGCGTTTATTACGGACGTTGGACCACCCGATTGAGCAATAAGACAATTAGACATATGTAAATCTCCTTTTATAATTTTAAAAAATTAAATGAAAAATTTTCCTCACAGTTTAATATAATACAATATTTAATTCTGAAAAGCAATTACAAATTGACTTGAAAAGCATAATTAATGCCCTTTTAATAAATAGGATATTAAAATATATTAATAGGTAAAATTTGATTGTATTTGTATAAGCAACAATGCATATAATAATATCGTGACAAAGAAATGGTTATTATAATGTACTTGTATTATATAAGAAACAAAAAAATAAAATTTACCCTATCATTTATAGACAAAATAAACAAAAAAAACCATAATTATTTACACTAATTATCTTGCAAAATTTCTTGATATATAGTATAATGAGTTCACAGCAAAGTTAGATATTTCCTGGGATGTACGATAATCCTGCTATTTTGAACCTACATTAGCAATTCGGGAGTTCTATATTTCAAAGTGGATGTCAAGCCCTCATTATGGCGGGGAAGACAAAAGCTCTGGTGCGGACACCCACCTAACGTGAGTTAGGGATCAAAATTCAGGAAACGGCATATCCGGGTATACATATTTAATTTAAAAAATAAGTTACTATTTTCATAGTAACTTTTTTATTTAATCTATTTTACCGATAGTTCTTTCTTTTAAAACTCCTTGAAAATTGATATATTTAGTAAATTCTGCAAAAACCGTATCAAATAATAAATCATATCCAGTTTCATTCAAATGTACTCCATCATCTGAAATGAATCTCTCATAATTATCTTGACTAAGTAATTTATTGTAAAAATCAATAAGCGGACAATTATAATCTTTGGATAAGGTTTTAATTATATGTACGTATTGATTCATACGTGAATTATTACGTAATGGTTTTGAAATTTCTTCATTAACTGGAGGGGGAGTAATCATAATAGGAATGGGCATACAATTATTTAAACCGGTCCTATTGTTATGTTCAATGATTCTATTAATTATATTAGTTAAATTATTTTCAAATTCTTCTAGTGGTCTATATTTATTGTTATTAGCACAATCATTAGTGCCGAATTGTACGAAAACCATATTTGGTTGATGAACCAATACAGAAGTTTCAATAGTTTGAGATGCTTCTCTAGTGGTAACACCGTTCTTACTAGAATTAACAATATTCCAATATATTGAAGGATAGTAGCTAGGTATATACTTTTCAAGCCTATTAATGAAACTATGGGCTTTATTGACGCCATAACCATTTGAAATACTATCACCAAATCCAACAATTGTTGTCTTAATCATAAGATTACCTCCAGTTTGAAATTAACATATTAGCTTTACATTATATAATAATACAAAATAAGAGTAATTCCAATAGTTTTTTAAAAAAAACTTATAAATCACTTATATTTTGTAATGAATTGTAAAATCCGGGGAAGGATATATCAATACATTCACTTTCATTTATATCTGTTTTTCCTTCTGCAACAAGACCTGCAATAGCTAAAGACATAGCTACCCGGTGGTCATTATAGCTTTTAACTGTTGCACCTCTAAGATTAGGGGAATGAGATATTATCATACCATCATCAGTCCCTATGATATCAGCACCCATCTTACTTAATTCAGTTACCATAGTCTCTATACGATTAGATTCTTTTACTTTCAATTCTTGAGCATCCTTTATGATTGTTTTACCTTCAGCAAAACAAGCAGCTACTGCAATTACTGGGATTTCATCAATCAGAGCAGGGATGATATCTTTATCAATCACTGTTCCAGACAGTTTACTGGATTTCACCTTGATATCAGCAACCAGCTCACCGTTAATCTCTCTTTCATTAAGTAAAGATATATCTCCATTCATTGCTTTCAGTACTGTGATAATCCCATCTCTTGTAGGATTAATCCCAACATTTTTAATCACCAGCTGAGAGTTTTTAGTAATCAAACAAGCTACCATGAAAAATGCAGCTGAAGAAATGTCTCCAGGTATATTTATATCTTTTGCATATAGTTCCTTTACAGGTGTACTTGTTATTGTAGAACCTTCAGTAGTTATATTGCCTCCAAAATAATTAAGCATTATTTCAGTATGATTTCTAGATAGAACAGGTTCTATTATTTTAGTATCATTTTCTGTATATAAACTTGCTAGAATTATACATGATTTTACTTGTGCACTAGCAACAAAGGAGTTGTGGGTTATATTATGCAATTTACTGCCAATGATTTTTAATGGCGCTTTATTATTACTTTCAATAGATACAATGTTAGCTCCCATTTTGGTTAATGGATCTATTATTCTTTTCATAGGTCTGCTTTTAATGGAATCATCTCCAGTTATGATACAATCAAAATCTTGTGGAGCAAGGATTCCAGACATCAACCTAAGTGTAGTACCACTGTTACCTACATATAATTCGTTTTCAGGCTTTTTGAGACCATGTAATCCTCGACCATTAACAGTGACTAGGGAATCATTTATTTCTATATCAATTCCCATATCCCTAAAGCAGCGAATAGTACTTAAGCAATCTTCACCCATTAAAAATCCTTTTATATTTGTAATACCTTTTGATAGAGCGCCTAACATTATTGCTCTATGGGAAATGGATTTATCCCCAGGTACATTAATTTCACCTTGTATACTTTTCACAGGATGTATTATCATATTTGCCTCCAGTAGTTATTGTATTTTAGACATAAACTCTATAATTCATGCCAACCAGTATTTCTATACTTCTGTTTTGACTGTCCAAGTCATAAAAAACTATTTCCAATACACCTTCTTGGTGCTCTCTATTATTATTAATTCCTATATTCTTGATATTTATGTTGTTATTACTTAATAAAGTTGCTATTTCTGCTATAATACCAGGTTTGTCTATTACATCCACTGTAATTTTATATGATTTCATGATAAAACCTGTATTCTTATCTGAAAATGTATTTCTAAAATCTCTGGATGAAGAGAAAAATGAGTATATATTTTCATTGTTGCATTTAGCAATACTTTCTTTTATTAGTGAAAGTTCTTGCTGGAATCTATCTATAACTTTAGTTATTTGCTTATTATTGGTTGAACATATTTGCTCCCACATATCTGGAGAGGAAGATGCTATTCTAGTTATATCTTTGAATCCTCCTGCCGCTAGTGTATGCATATGTTTATCAGGGGTATCTAGTTCAGATACCAGATTGACAAGTGTAGAAGCAATGATATGTGGTACATGGCTGATTGTAGCTGTAATAAAATCATGTTTTGAAGGTTCTATTACTATAGGTAATGCACCAATATCAGTAATAATTGTCTGTAACAGGTCTATTTTGTCCTCTGATGCAGCAGGTAGGGGAGTCAATATATAATAGGCATTTTCAAAAAGATGACTATCAGCAGCTGTTATCCCGCTTTTTTCAGATCCAGCCATAGGGTGACCACCAATAAAACGATTATCACAGTTCATGCTTATTGCAGCATCAATTATTTTTTCTTTTGTACTTCCAACATCTGTTATAATACAATCTTTATTTATTATTGGTAACAGTTTGTTCAAAGCTTCTATATTATTTTCCACAGGTGCACATAAAAAGATAATTTGACAATCCTGAAAATTATTATCTATAACAGTAGTATAATCGTCAATAATCTTTTCATTCAAAGCTGTTTCAAGTGAAGTAGTATCAATGTCAAAAGCAATTATTTTACATGTTTTATATTGAACTTTGATAGCTTTAGCTAAAGAACCACCTATTAATCCAAGTCCGATAAAGCCAATCTTATCTAGATTCATTACAAAGTCTTCCCAACAAGATTAGAGAAAGGTTTTAACTCATTGCATAATAATTCAAATTCATCAGGTGGCAATGATTGAGGACCGTCGGATAAAGCCACAGCAGGGTTAGGGTGTACTTCAACCATAATACCATCTGCACCTACAGCAACTGAGGCCTTGGATAGAGGATTAACATAAGCTCTTTTACCAGTAGCATGACAAGGGTCTACTATTATTGGTAAGTGGCTTTTATGTTTTATAATAGGTATAGCACTAATGTCTAGCGTGTTTCTTGTAGCTGTCTCAAATGTTCTGATACCTCTTTCACATAAAACGACATTTTTATTTCCTTCACTCATTATATATTCAGCAGCATTCAACCATTCATCTATAGTTGCAGATAAACCTCTTTTCAAAAGAACAGGGGTATTGGTTTTTCCGATTTCTTTCAGTAAGTAGAAATTCTGCATATTCCTTGCACCTATTTGGAACATATCAACATATTTATAAGCAGTTTCAACAGATTTTAGACTGGTGACCTCACATACAATTGGAAGCCCTGTTTCTTCACGAGCTTTTGCCATATATTTTAATCCTTCTTCTTCTAATCCTTGGAATGAGTAAGGGGATGTACGAGGTTTGTAAGCACCTCCTCTAAGAATTGATGCACCAGATTTTTTAATCGCATGAGCAGTTTCGATGATTTGTTTCTCATTTTCAATAGCACAAGGTCCAGCCATAATTACAAATTTGTTACCGCCTATTTCAACATCTCTTACCTTGATGATGGAAGAGTTCATGTTGAATTTTTTATTTGCCAGTTTATAGGATTCAGTAACAGGGACAATCTTTTCAACGCCGCCCATTAATTCAATATTACATTTGGATAATTTGGATTTATCACCAACAACACCTATTATGGTTATTTGATCTCCTGTTGATAGATGTGTTTTAAGTCCATGGTCTTCAACTAAGTTTATTACGTTTTTTATATCTTGTTCAATAACATTTGGTTTCATTACAATAATCATTGTTATACCTCCTTTAATATGTATATGATATAGTATTAAATAAAACAGACTCTGTTTAGCAGTAAGCCAAGAAGGCATAGTATAGACCCTTTTACAATATTTAAGGGTCTGCATAGCTAAACAGAGTCTATAATGATAGTCGAAAGCTAATCAATAATATACTATAAGACAGCCCTTTAATATTTATAGTATACCATAATCAGCTATAAACTAAAATAAATATTAGGGTTAAATCAATTGTTCTACTGCTTCAAAGAATGTATCCATTTCTTCTTTTGTACCTAAGGTTACACGTTGATATGTATCCATTCCAAAGAAGAAACCAGGTCTTACAATAACGCCTTTTTTCTGTAGCTCTACAAATAAATCCATACTTGGTTTTTTGAAATCAATCATTAGGAAGTTACCATGACCTTCAATATAATCGATTCCCAATTCATCAAGTTTTTTATAAGTATATTCTTTAACAGCCTTATTAGCTTCAAAAGTATTCTTAACGAATTCTTCATCAGAAAGAGCAGCCAAAGCACCTTCTTGAGCACCAGTAGTTACATTGAATGGTCCACGTACTCTATTAATATAATCTATAATTTGTGGATGAGCTATTCCATAGCCAACACGTAAAGATGCTAAACCATACATTTTAGAGAAGGTTCTTAGTATGATTAAGTTATCGTATTCTTTTAATAGAGGTAATGACTCTGGATAGTTATCATCGTAGACATATTCATAATATGCTTCATCAAGTACTATTAGAATATTACTTGGTATTTTTTTGATGAATTCTAATTGTTCCTTTTCAGTTATAATTGTACCTGTAGGGTTATTAGGATTAGCTATGAAAATAACCTTAGTACGATCTGTCACTTTATCAACGATTCCATCCAGATCATAAGTATGGTTGATTAGAGGTACTTCTATTAATTTACCCCCCATAGTTTTTACTGATGCACTATATTGAGCAAAACTAGGTGTACATGTTATAGCTTCATCTGATGGACCGATAAAAGTACGACCTATTATAGATAAAAGTTCATCTGATCCAGCACCAAAAACAAGCTGATTAGTCTCTACATTCATTTTTTCTGCTATAGCATTTCTTAATTTTGTACAGTTGCCATCAGGATATAGTGATGGTGTTTTTAATGTTTCAATGATTGCTTCTTTCGCTTTTTCTGAACAACCATATGGGTTTTCATTAGAAGCAAGTTTAGTAACTTTGTCAAGATTAAATTCTTTTTTTACATCGTCTATTGGCTTGCCTGGTACGTAAGCTCTTAGAGATTCAACTTCTTTTCTACAATTAACCATTTTAATATTCTCCTTCACAATTATATTTCAATTAATATATGTAGCCTATATACTACGTTACTAATTAGATACATACATTCTATCATATATATTATATTTGTGTTGATAAACTATATATTTTTTTGATTATACCATTAAATAAACTTAATTATTAAAGTTAATTCCTTAACATATTAATAAGATTAATCCACTGGAGGGGAATAACCGTTTATAAATATAGAAAATACTAAATGTATTTTATTTACATATTTACACATAATATACAGGACAGGTTTTAGTAATAATATAGTTTTATATATTTTACGCTTAATAGCTTTTTATGTCAACACTTTAAAGCCGCAAAGTGAAATAAAATTTATTTTAAAAATTCGGGTTTTATATAAGCTTTTTTAGATATTATATATAGTCCTTGATGTAATTAATTAAAAATTATTTTATTATAGAACTATATTCCTATATTAAGCTTAATATACTTAATAGTTAATTTAATTAAGTTTCGGATTGATGAAATATGCACATAAACTTTTATAAGGTGAACTGTAAAAAATGTTGTGCAAAATTAATAAAATAAATAAATGTTTTTTGAAATTATTGAAGGAAATCAATGATTATAGTAGAATATTAAATATATCACATATTTAGTGTTATAAGTTCAATAATTTAATAACAACTTTATTTTTTTAATAAAAGATTGAAAAAATATTACGTTGTATTTACTAATTTTGTAAAAAATATTCCAATGATTGGGGGAAAATCCATGAAAATCTACTCATCTGAACAAATTCGTAACGTTGCACTCTTAGGTCATGGTGGTAGTGGTAAGACAACTTTAGCAGAAGCTATGGCAAACGTTGCAGGAATAACTAAGAGACAAGGAAAGATTGAAGAAGGGAATACAATAAGTGATTTCGACAAAGAAGAAATTAGAAGAGGTTTTTCAATTAACACGTCCAGTATTCCTATCGAATGGCAAGATTGCAAGATTAACTTACTAGATACACCAGGATATTTTGATTTTATGGGAGAAGCAAAAGAGGCTACAAGAGTTGCTGATAGTGCAATTATTATTGTATCCGGAAAATCAGGTGTTGAAGTAGGAACTGAAAAAGCTTGGGAATATGCAGAAGAGATGGAAATACCTAAAATGGTATTTGTTACTGATATGGATGACGATCAAGCAAGTCTTAAAAATGTTCTAGACCAATTAAAAGATATTTTTGGAAAAAGTATTGCTCCTTTCCAAGTTCCAATCAAAGAAGGAGAACACTTTGTTGGTTTTGTCAATGTAGTTAAGATGCAAGGAAGAAAATTTATTAAAGACCATGTAGAACAATGTGATATACCAGAAGGAATGGCTAGCGAATTAGAACCAGTAAGAGAAATGATTCTCGAAGCAGTTGCAGAGAGTGATGAAGAGTTGATGGAGAAATACTTTGAGGGTGAGGAGTTTACACTTGAAGAGATTCAATCAGCACTTCATAATGGAGTTATAGAAGGAACTATTGTTCCTGTACTATGTGGTTCAGGTATTTTAAATACAGGAGTCCAAGTATTGCTAAATTCCATAGTTAAATATCTGCCAGCTCCAAAAGAAGAGCATACAGTAGTTAAGGGACTGAATCCTGATACAGAAGAAGAGATTGAAGTTACATGTGATAAAGATGAGCCAATGAGTGCCTTGGTATTTAAGACAATTGTAGACCCATATATTGGAAGATTATCATTATTTAGAGTTTACTCTGGAATTTTAAAAGCTGATTCCAGTTATTTGAATGTTAACAAAGAGGATAGTGAAAGAATTTCACATATCTATGTTTTAAGAGGTAAAGAACAGATTGAAGTTAAAGAGATCAGAGCTGGTGATATCGGGGCTGTTGCCAAGTTATCCAATACTAGCACAGGAGATACATTATGTGATAAGAAAAGACCTGTTAAATTAAAAGGTATAGCTTTCCCTGAATCTCTTGCATGTAGAGCTGTATTTCCAAAAACAAAAGGTGATGAGGAAAAAATCTCGTCTGGTCTTCATAAGTTAATGGAAGAAGACCCAACAATCAAAGTTGTTTTGGATTCTGAAAACCATCAAGAATTATTATATGGTATTGGTGGTCAACATTTGGATGTTATAACTAGCAAATTAGAGGCTAAGTTTAAAGTAGGTGTGGATCTTAAAAAACCTAAAGTGCCTTATAGAGAAACAATCAAGAAAAAGGTTAAAGTTCAAGGTAAACATAAGAAACAATCTGGTGGTCATGGACAATATGGTGATGTTCATATTGAATTTGAACCTTCAGGCGATAGGGAAACACCTTATATATTTGAAGAAAAAATATTTGGAGGATCAGTTCCAAAGAATTATTTCCCAGCAGTTGATAAAGGCTTACAAGAATCAGTTCATCATGGTGTGATTGCTGGCTATCCAGTTGTAGGAGTAAAAGCTACATTGGTAGATGGTTCTTATCATCCAGTAGATTCATCAGAAATGGCATTCAAGATTGCTACAACACAAGCGTTTAAAAAAGGAATGGTAGAAGCAACACCAATTTTGTTAGAGCCAATTGTAAGTGTTAAAGTAATTGTGCCAGATGCTTATATGGGAGATATTATTGGAGACCTTAATAAAAGAAGAGGTCGTGTGTTAGGTATGAACCCTGCAAAAGGTAAACAAGAAATTATCGCAGAGGTTCCACAATCAGAAATGTATGGATATTCAACAGACCTTCGTTCTATGACACAGAGTAGAGGATTATTTACTCAGAAATTCGAGCGTTATGATGAAGCTCCTATGGATGTTCAAGAGAAAGTAATTGAAGCTAAGAAAAACGAAGAATAAAAGGAAAAATGGCTGTCCATTATATGGATGGCCTTTTTTAAGTTGGTATGTTAATATTAAAAAGAGAAAATGGGGGAGTGATATGATAGATGCACATGTACATATAGAACGTGGACCTTATACAAAGGAATGGATTATGGAATTTATATCATATGCTGAAAAGCGAGATATTGATAGATTATATCTGCTAGAACACTCTCATCGTTTTAGTGATTTTGTAAATATTTACGATTCTATATTAGAGAATAAAGATTGTGGTGAATATCAACGAGAATGGTTGTCTAGAAAGTCAGAATTAAGATTATCTGATTATAAAGATTTCATTAATGAAATGAGAAAATATAAATTTCCAATAGAAATTAGTTTTGGACTTGAAATATGCTATTTCCCTGAAAAAGAAGAGGAAATAAAAGAATGTGTTTCTAATTTTGATTGGGATTTTTTAACAGGTTCAATTCATTGGATTGATGGCTGGGGGTTTGATCACCCTAAAACAAAAGATAGTTGGAATGAACGTGATATAGATAACGTCTATAAGAGATATTATGAGTTAATGATACAATTAGTACAATCTAATATATTTGATATTCTAGCACATCCTGATTCCATCAAATGTTTTGGACATTATCCGTCTTCAGATTTCACTAATATCTATGAATCATTAGCAACAGCACTAAAAGAGAGTGAAATGAAAGCGGAGTTTAGTAATGGACTATATATCAATTATGGACATAAAGAGTTAGGGCTGAATACTGATTTGTTGAAGATTTTACTTGATAATAATGTGCAGATAGTTACTGCTTCAGATGCTCATAGACCAGAAGATGTAGGAAAGTACATCATGGAAGCTAGGGAGTTAATATATAAACTAATTTTAAATAGAAGTACAACCTAATTAAGATAGTGTATTGAAATTAAAATTATATAATCGGAAATGGTAAGGTGAATTATGAAAAAGATTGTTAAAATTATAATAGTACTTAATCTGATTTTTATAATATTAGTTATAATTGGAAATATAATGATAGATAATAAAAAGGTTAAAAAGATTGGAATTATATCTGTTTGGTCAGATTTTGAGAATAAACAATATGCTAAAAAAGAAGAAATAATAGTGGATGATAAAAAAACTATTAGAAAAATACTTGATTTGATAAGGTCGGGAAATATTAATAAAAATATTTGCCTAGATAGGTTACCTGCTGAATACGAGTTGAAAATATATTATAATAAATATGTTATTGATGGTTATTATTGGTATAATGAACCCAATTATAATTTGCATTTAGATAATACTGATGGAGAAATATCAATTAATGGAGAAGAGATGGATAAACTCATACTTAGTATTACAGGAGAAAGAAACAGAGAAAAGATAGTAAGTCCCTATGGAAATCAATAATCAAAATTAATATGGAGTGAGAATAATGCATAAAAACGTTATACTAAGAAGAATAATTATAGGGTTATTAATAGCTGTATTATTTATTATAGCAAGTATTTCTGTGTATTCAATGCATAGGAACAAATGTATGCAAAAAAATGATCTATTAGTTTCTTTTGAATCTTTAACACCAATTGAAGAAGAAAACTATACTTTAGGAGATGTAGCATATAAAGATTGCGTATATAGTGAGAAAATAGGTAGAGTGATATTTAGCTTTTATAAAGATGGTAGTAAAAGAATGGTAGTAAAGGATAGCAAGAATGGATATATAAGAGAATACATAGGTAATGTACTGTTGAACGAATTTGATTACAGAAAAGAAGATTTTTTTGCTGAAATAAAATCCTATTTAAATCCTAGAGTATGGTTTGGGGGTTGTAGAAATATTGTCACAGAATTCAATCAAAAACAAGTACGTAGTGAGCAAGAATGCATAACCATTAATGAATTGATAGAAAAAGGAGAAATAGATCTTATTAAACAAAATAAAAAGAATAAAATAGTGATTAGTAATAGTGGGAAATACTATGTGAATTAATTTTGATATAATCAAGAAGCTTCAAAATAGCTATAATTGAATTAATTTGATAATAAAATATAAACTAATAGTATAAATTTATATTAATTATGATATTGATATTGCTAATTTATTAGATATAATAGTTATAAGGAACTAAAAAATAATTTTATAGTAATACTAATAAATGGAGGGAGTATCTACAAATGAGGAAATTAGGTAAATTATTAATTAGGGTTTTATCACTGTATTATTTTATTAAGGCTATTATCCTATTCAAAGAAGTCGTTATTTTCTGTGTACCTGGGATAAAAGGAGCTAATAGTGCTTTGCAGACTTTAGGAGTAAACACTTTAGCATATTTTATAATTAATTTCATTGTAATCTTAGGAATAGCTGTCTTATTATGGATTTATACAGACAAGATTGTTTCAGCTATCATAGGAAATGATAGTGATGACAGCTTAAATATCAATGTAGAGTATAGGGAGTTATTAAGTATTGTATTATTAGTTTTAGGAATTATAATTATAATAAAAACATTACCAGCTTTCTTAGCTCAAATACCATATTATTTTTCTAGTAATTTTCAAGAGTATGATTTTAATATTAGATTGATAAGGTTCTTTGAGATATTTGGTCCAGTGTTAAAATTAGCAATCGGTATTTATTTGATTGTTAAAAACAGAAGATATAAAAATAAGCAAAATAATAATAAGTTGATTGATTAGTATAATCAACACTTTTAGTAAGGAGAAATAAAATATGAAATCATTAATCAGTAAGGGAAAAACATACAAATACAATTGCTTTGAATATGTTGATGAAGAAGATTTGGAGAATTCATTAATATATAAAGAAAATAATGAGTGTTTAATAGCATATAAAGTTTTGATAGATAAAATTCAGTTGTACTGGGCATGTAATTCTAGAGATAATATTATAAAAGAACTTAACAATTTCATAACCGAAATGAAAGGAAATAAAATATATGTAGAGTTTATACCAGAAGATTTTATAGAAGTGATGAATACAATAGGATTTAATATAGAAAGTGAATTTATAGATTTATGGTATAAGGATTTAACTAAATACATATGTAATAGCAGTACTAGTGTAGAGATAAGAGAATTAAAAGAATCCGAAACACAAAAAGCTAGTTTACTCACTAAGTCTTGCAAAGGATTATCTAGAGGTTTTAATGGAGAAGATGAAGAAATAATAAAAGAGTGGTATCAAACAGAAAACTCCAAAATATTCGTTGTAGAAAAAGATGATGAAATCATTGGGGTTGCATTAGTGAATCTGTATGGATTTGATAGTGAAAAAGGAACTGTGGTATGGATTAGATTATTGGCGGTAGACCCTAAGTATCAACATCAAGGTATAGGTAAATCTATGTTGAATTATTGCATTGAATGGGGTATAGAAAAGGGTGCTGTAAGGAGCTTTATAGCAACTGATGTGGAAAATTATAACGCTCTAAAATTATATGAAGGTATAGGATATGAAAGAAACGAGGGCAGAGGACAAATAAATATGGAAAACTAGTATTGTCATGATAAATCTATTTCCATAATTTGTTACTTAGTTAATTTCAATAAAGAGGGAGAGAAAAATGAAATATAGGAGAGTATTAAGTGTATCTATAGTATTAATGATATTATTAGTAATCAATACAGGATGCAATAATCAAAAACAAGTAAATGAGGGACAAACTGTAATTAATAATAATGAGAATCAGAAAACACAGAAAAAAATGATTGATGATCTTAAACAGCAGGTAGTAAAGTTTGAAGAAGAAAATAAAAAACTTAATGAACAAATTGATGCCATAGATAATGATAGTGTTAATCAGGATAAAGCTGAAAATAAAGATGGAGACCTCATATACAGGGAAGATAAATATCAAGATATTGTAGGGGTAAAATCTTATGAAAGTGATTGTTCATTAATGATGTTCCCATATTCTGATTCAGAAATCATTGGAACTAGTCCTAAAGAGGTCAGGGTTATATCAACTGGAACAAATAATTTAGATGAAAAATGGGCTCTTGTTGAAGATTTAGGTTCTATCACATGGAATAGATATGGTTATATTAAAATAGAAGGTTTATCTGACCAAGTAGAAGGTAAATTTGACTATGATTCTCTTGATGTAGAGATGAAAATTGGAGATATAAAAATCGGTGATATGAAAGAAAAAGTCATTTCACAATATGGAACTGATTATGCTGTCATAAAAGATGGTAATGGCTTTTTAATTGCCTATAATGATGAAGAAGGAAATGGTTTGGACATCACTTTGGACAGTAGACTATCAAGAGTAATGGGTGTAAGGACGAATAAAGAAGGATACCTTACTCAAGATGGTTTTGGTGTAGGGGATAATGCTCTAAAGGTTTGTAATCATTATAAAGCTATATATAAATATGATTTTACAGAAGCTTTATATTTTGACCTTGGTAATATGTACATGATGATGATTCAAATTGATACTGAAGAACTTAATGAGGCTAGTAAGATTACAAAAATTGATATTTTTCCAGATTGGAATGGAATATTCAATACAGATAATCAAGAATAATATTGTAATAAATGACTTATGGTAAAATTGATTTTCTTTCTATATTATGTCTTGATTTTCACCATTCAATATGTTATGATACGGTTAATTATATAATTATAATATACGATGAAGAGGATTAGTAGATATTTTATTGATTATAGAGAGCTGTTGGATGGTGTAAAACAGTATCAATATATATTGAACTCGCCTTGGAGTATCCTATCTGAAAATAAGTAAGTTAGGACGGTTACTTATCGTTACAAAGACAAAGGGTATTTCATAAGAATGTTAATACTTATGAGATAAAGTAGAGTGGTACCGCGAGAATATATCGTCTCTATGCATAATTGCATAGAGATTTTTTAATCTAAAAATGAAGTATTCTTGTTATGAGAGGTAATAAAGGAGGAAAAAGAAATGAGCGCTGTTTATAATCATAAACAAATAGAAACAAAATGGCGTAATATCTGGAAAGATAATCCAATCAATAAAGATGAAGAAGGCAAAGAAAAATATTATTGCCTAGACATGTTCCCATATCCATCAGGTAGTGGATTACATGTAGGACACTGGAGAGGTTATGTACTTAGTGATGTTTGGAGTAGATACAAAGTACTTCAAAATTATTATGTACTTCATCCAATGGGTTGGGATGCATTCGGTCTTCCAGCTGAAAACTATGCCATAAAGATGGGAATTCATCCATCAAAGGCTACAGCTACCAATGTAGAGAATTTCAAGAGACAATTAAAAGAAATCAGTGCAATCTATGATTGGACTAAAGAAGTTAATACAACAGACCCAAAATATTATAAATGGACTCAATGGATATTTGTAAAAATGTTCAAAGAAGGTTTAGCTTATGAAAAGCAAATGCCAATAAACTGGTGTCCAGACTGTAAAACAGGTCTTGCCAATGAAGAAGTAGTAAATGGTACTTGCGAAAGATGTGGTGCTGAAGTTACTAAGAAAAATCTACGTCAATGGATGCTTAAGATAACTGCATACGCTGAGAGATTACTTGATGACTTACAAAAGCTTGAATGGCCTGCTAAAGTTATCAAAATGCAAAGTGATTGGATTGGTAAATCCTACGGAGCAGAAATTGACTTTAAAGTTAATGGTATAGATGAGAGAATCAAGGTATTTACTACTAGACCTGATACATTATATGGTTCTACATTCATGGTTCTTGCTCCTGAACATGAAATGGTTAGTAAATTAGCTACTGAGGAACAAAAAGAAGAAGTAGAAAAATATGTGTTCAATACTTCTATGAAATCATCAGTTGATAGATTACAGGACAAAGAAAAAACTGGCGTATTTACTGGAAGTTATGCTGTTAATCCATTAAATGGTGCCAAGATTCCTATTTGGATTTCAGATTATGTATTGGCTGATTATGGTACAGGAGCGATAATGTGTGTTCCTGCACATGATGATAGAGACTTTGCTTTTGCTAAGAAATTTGATTTACCTATAATTCAAGTTATTGCAGAAGATGGAAAAGAGATAGAAGATCTACAAGAAGCTTATATTGGCGAAGGTGAAATGATTAATTCTGATGTATTCAATGGAATGAAATCATCCCAGTCAAAAGAAGCTATAGCTAATTATCTAGAAGAACATGAGATAGGTAAGAAAACAGTTAATTATAAATTAAGAGACTGGGTATTCTCAAGACAAAGATATTGGGGAGAACCAATCCCAATTATACATTGTGAAAAATGTGGAGCTGTTCCAGTTCCAGAGGATCAATTACCAGTAACTCTTCCTAATGTTGAATCATATGAGCCAACAGGAACTGGCGAATCACCACTTGCTGCAATAGACGAATGGGTTAATACTACTTGTCCAGTATGTGGCGGAAAAGCAAAAAGAGAAACTAATACAATGCCACAATGGGCAGGTTCATCATGGTATTTCTTAAGATACATTGATGTTAATAATGATAATGAATTAGTTTCTAAAGAAAAAGCAAAAGAATGGTTACCAGTTGATATGTATGTTGGTGGAATAGAGCATGCGGTACTTCACTTGTTATATGCAAGATTCTATACTAAATTCTTATATGATATAGGTGTAGTTGATTTTGAAGAACCATTCAAACGTCTTTTCAACCAAGGTATGATATGTAAAAATGGTGCTAAGATGAGTAAATCCAAAGGTAATGTAGTTTCACCAGATGATCTTGTAGAAAAATATGGTTGTGACTCATTAAGATTGTATGAACTATTTGTTGGACCACCAGAACTTGATTCTGAGTGGGATGATAGAGGAATTGATGGAGTTTATCGTTATATTAACAAAGTATGGAACTTGGTTAATGATAACAAGGATAGAGATGTAAAAGTTACTGGTGAGTTAGAAAAAGTCAGAAATCAATTGATTTATGAAGTAACTAATCGTCTTGATAGTTTCCACCTTAATACTGTAGTTAGTGCTTTTATGGAATATACTAATAAATTAGTTAGTATATCTAAAAAAGATGGTGGAGTAGATAAAGAAACATTAGAAAATCTAATAATCCTACTTGCTCCTTTTGTACCTCATATATCAGAAGAATTGTGGCAAATGCTTGGTCATGAGGAAAGTGTATTCACTAAAGGATGGCCAACATACGATGAAGACAAAATGAAAGACGACCAAGTTGAAATGCCAGTCCAAGTAAATGGAAAGGTAAGAGCTACAATCACTATTGATGTTGATGAAGCAAAAGACAGTGTACTTGAAAAAGCTAGAAATGCTATAGAAAGCAAGCTTGATGGTAAGAACATCGTTAAAGAAATCTATGTACCTAAAAAGATTATTAATATAGTAGTTAAATAATATAAAATCCATATATCCTATTAACCATTAATTATGGTAGGATATATGGATTTATTGGTAGTGTCACACTAAGTGTGTAAAAATCCATCCTAGCTATGTACGGCTGGGGTGGTTATTTTTATATTTATTAATAATATTCCCATAATTTAGCTGTATTATGACAATACTATAATAGTATCATTTTTGGGGTGCAAAATCTCTAGAATTAACACTGTTTAGTGAACGTTTTTACATGCTAAACTCTTTATATGATGGGAAATTAATATATTCTGTTTCATTTTTGGGTCCCATCAGCACTTACTAAATGCATGTAAAATTTACGAAGTAAAGGTGGAGATTTATACTACCTTTACTTCGTAAAAGTGAACGGTAGTTAGCCAATATAAGGTGTTATACGTTCATTATATAAAATGGTTAATTGATTGAGTATTTTATCCCAACCTCGATACCTTTGTGTCCATTTTTTGGTAGCTTTATCTGTAGCTAAAAAAAGCATTTTTTGTAAGGATGTATCTGTTGGAAAAATACATTTGCTCTTTGTTACTTTACGATATTGCCTATTAAGATTTTCAATAACATTTGTTGTATACATAATACGCCTGATGTCATCTGGGAATTTAAAAAATGGACACAATACATCCCAATTTTTTCTCCAACTCGTTAACGCATGAGGATATTTAGCTCCCCATTTATCTTCTAATTCATCAAGCTTTAATAAAGCTAAATCTTCTGATGAAGCACGATAAACCTCTTTGAAATCTCTTGTAAATTCTTTGTAATCTTTATAGGATACAAACTTGAATGAATTTCTTAATTGATGTATGATACAACGCTGTATTTCTGCTCGTGGATAAACTGTTTGGATAGCTTCTTTCATACCAGAAAGCCCATCTACAGAGAAGATAAGGACATCTTTAACTCCTCGTGAAGATAATTGATTAAGAATGTTTAACCAGAATTTAGAGCTCTCGTTTTCACCTATCCAGATACCTAATACATCCTTCATACCATCTAGGTTAACACCAATGATCACATAAGCTGCTCGATTGATAACGCGTCCTTCGGTTCTTACTTTAAAGTGAATTGCATCCATAAAAACAAAAGGGTATATAGGTTCTAAGGGTCTTCCTTGCCATTCTTTAATTGTTGGTATTAGCTTATCCGTTATTCTACTTACCATATCTGCCGAAACATTTATTCCATAGAGTTCATTCATTTGTTCATGAATATCTCTTGTGGACATACCACGAGCATAGAGACTTATGATTTGTTTCTCAATATCTGAAATATCTTTTTTCCGTTTAGGAACAATCTTAGGTTCAAAATCAGCATTTCGGTCTCTAGGCACATCAATATCTATTTCACCTAGAGAAGAACGAACTTTCTTTTGAGAATAACCATTTCGATAGTTGGATTTAGGTTGGTCATGATCGTAACGTTCGTAGCCTAGAGTTTCATCCATCTCGTTTTCAAGCATTTCTTGAATAACATCCCTAAACATATTTTTTAGAGCACCCATAATATCTTGTGGAGTTTTGATATCATTGTTTTCAATTATTGATTGTGCTTGTTCTTTAGTAATAAGATTATTTGCCATAATAAAATCTCCTTCCTGGCATTTTTATTTAGATTTTAGCCAGGTTGGAGATATTTTACACACTTTTTAGGACATTCTCGATTTATTTTTGATATTTACATCATTTCCATCATTGTTACAACCATATCCAGTTTATTTCTATCAGTAGGAGATAAATTACTTTTCATGGAGTCGATAATCAGTGAGGATTCCTGTTTTGTGAATTGTAACCCTTTTTGTTTCATTTTTACTCCATAACTAAATAAGACCCTAACCTTTTGTTCCATAGGTTTTCCAGTCATATCATTAAGCATGTCAACCATTATTTTTAGTTTTTGTGGACTTATATCTTTGAAAGCTTCGTCATTTAAGATGTGAGAACTATCGCTCATATAATACACCCTTTCTATCAATAAAATTATTTATAATATATTAAAAGATAATATGTTAATTAACTTATGTATATTGACCTATTCCTGCATTAAATGCTTTAATTTTTTTATTAATTCCTCTTGATTAAGATTTTCATTAGTTTCATTAGGAACTTTGTCATTAACATTGTTGAAATTATTAATTTCAGGCTGGTGGGAAGGTTTATCGTTCATGGAAGTCATCATTGATTGTATGTTTTTGATATTCAACATAATGTCAATAATTTGTTTGTTTTTATCTGAGCACCTTGAACGTAGAGCATATAGCATATCTCTTTTGGTTATATTTGGCCTATTCAATTCTTGGATTTCATTGATTGCAGGGTTATTATATAATTTTACAGTTTTCATTAATTCTATGAATTTAATAAGTACTGCCAAATTCCTTTGATTTTCTAAGCTCATGTAGGGTATGGCAGCTTTCACAACATTCATCTCATTACTATTCACAATAGTATCAATCTCTGTGTTGGAATCCAAATCTCTTTGCCTCCTAAATCTATTATCTATAATATTGTATGTGAGTTATAGTTATTAATTTACAATAACTTTAAATTAATGTTTTAAAATTGCTAATACAGCAATCATCTAATTAGACTTATATAGATTAACTTATATATAAAATGTTACCATTAAATATGATATTACATATATTAAATTAAGGAAGTATAGGAGAACTTTAGTTAAATGGATAATTATGAGAATAATAATTCAATAAGTATTTATAATCAAACCTATATAGAAGATTATATTAATAGCATAAAACAAGCGATTAAAGAAATCACTAGAGAGCAATTAGTCAATAACCTTTCTCTTACAATAAATGAATGCAAAGAAAAATCTAAGGAAAATAATAAAAACAGCTTACAATTGCTTGAAGCCATAAAACCATTCATGGATGATAAAGCAATTGAAAACATAGATAGATTATCGACGGTATTTAATGATATTGATGCTCTGAGAATGTTATTAAACAGTTTCATAAGTAATAGCCATAAACATAAAGAAAATATTATACCAGATAATAAGGAAAAAAAAATATTGGATCAACAAGGGGATCTGATTTTTGAAGATAATACAGTATATGAGATAGATAAAGAATGCAAGCCTACAATAAAATCCCAGAGTACATTAAAAGGTAATAAAAGTAGTGTTGTTGCTTTATTTTTGTATATGCTGAGCAAATAATAGTTCAGGATAAAGAAACAAGTGGTAAGAGAGTAACTCATACCACTTGTTTCTTTATCTTGTTCTCTTTTGCTGATAAGTACTATAATCCGCCATCGTTGCATAACATAAGCATAAGGATTATTAATAACATACTATTGTCTCCTAGGCCTCCCATACCGCCAGAGCCACATCCACAACCATTATTGCCAGACATCATAAGGAATAACATAAGTAACATCATATTATTGTTGCTTCCACCTAAATAACCGTTAGGAGCTACATCACTCATAAGTTGCCTCCATATATACTTTCTTAATATTTTATGTCAAAAGGCTTGTTTTCTATGAATGATTTAAGGAAAGTTAATAAATAAATCATATAGTCAGCCAGTTAAGAATAAAATATATTAATCCAAATTAGGTAGGTATAATATGAAAAAATTAGGAATATTTCTTTTGCCTTTTATATTCAGACAAGGATTAAAAAGAAAAGAAGATAATGCTGATAAAAACATTGAAATAAAGAAATCCAATAATAACGATATAAAAGTTGATGATGATACTTTACAAGATAAAAAGGTTCAAGTCATTGTTAATTGTAGTCTAAATGAAAAAAATGAAAATGAATTAAGGAAGTTAGGGACAGTTAAGTACAAACTTCCAATGATAGATTCATATGTATTAGAGCTGCCTGAAAAATATGTAGGTGAGTTAAAGGGAATACAAGGTGTTGAAACAGTTGAGAATGATGCTCAAATTACAGCACAGATGGATATAGCAAGACAAACAATAAATACCATATGGGCAGATGATAGAGGTGTATCAGGTAAAGGTATAGGTATAGCAGTTGTTGATACTGGTGTATACCCTCACAATGACTTGGTTAAAAAAAAGAATAAAATAGTGGGGTTCAAAGATTTTGTAGGAAAAAAAGAATTTCCATACGATGATAATGGACATGGAACACATGTGGCTGGAATCATTTGTGGAGATGGTTATGAGAGTAATGGCAAATATAAGGGTGTGGCTGTAGAGAGCAATATCATTGGGGTAAAAGTATTGAATAAAAAAGGTTCTGGTAATATATCTGATGTTTTAGCTGGTATCCAATGGATTCTAGATAACAAAAAAAGATTTAATATAAGAATAGTCAATTTATCAGTAGGTATGAAAGATATAGAAGGAGAAAAGTCAGCGTTGGTAAGAGGTGTGAATGCTGCTTGGGACAGTGGATTGATTGTTGTTACGGCTGCTGGTAATAATGGACCAGAAGAAGGGACAATTACTACACCTGGAATAAGTCGAAAAGTTATTACTGTAGGTTCTTCAGATGATGCAGAAACTGTAAAGATAATGGAAGATCTAATCTCCGACTATTCTGGAAGGGGTCCTACAAAAGAATGTATAAAAAAACCTGATGTAGTAGCTCCAGGTTCTAATATAATAGCATGTAGTACAGATAAGGCTTATTCACCAAAAGATAAATATTATCCAACCAAGGATATAGGATACACTAAGAAAAGTGGTACTTCAATGGCAACACCTATGGTAAGTGGATGCATAGCTCTACTATTGTCTAAGTATCCCGAACTTACAGGTAAGGACATAAAACTAAGATTAAAAGAATCTACTATAGATCTAGGATTTTCTCAAGCTCATCAGGGATGGGGACTCATTGACGTAAAAAAATTATTGGAATAGGGCTTAAGGGAAGCGACTATGTCGCATTTCTATAAAAAAAGCCCTAAATGAATTTATTCATTTAGGACAAGATTTCTTTCTATGAAGAGGACAAATTGGGTTAGTAATTACCACCCATTCCGCCACCCATAAGCATAAGCATTAACATGTAAAGCATCATATTATTATCCATATATGAGCCTTTTCCACCATCATTTAGCATTGATAAAAGTAATAACATCATCATCATATTATTATTTTGCATAGTAGCCCTCCTTTCAGAATTAAACTTTTCTTACAATTTCCTCAGTTTGTCGTAAGTATAATATATTTTATGAAGGAGTATTTAAATGTGTGTTTGTATACATTTTATTGCAGGGCTACTAATTTAGAAATATTTCCATTAGACTAGTTAAAATGTTGTTATCAAGTATTGATTTATCATTGTCCATGATAAGCAATACTAAAATAAGCAAGAATATATCATTTATATCATCTTTATTCTTATTATTAATATTAGATTTTAAGAATCCATTTGGAATATCGTTTAAAGAATAGTAAGTATTAATACTTTCTATCATATAAATTTTCCTTTCTAACGATAGTATCTATAACAATTAATCTTTATTATCTATTAAATAGTTATGAAATAAATTAACAGTATATTCATTTATATAATATTTTATTAGAAATATCTACCAAAAAAATATATCAATAAGTCAGATTAGGACTAAAGTATTAATAGAAGTTGCTTACAGCCTATGAAACTATTGACATTCTACGTACAATCGTATACAATAATACCATAATTGAATATATATAAAATTTTTTGCATATATAGTAAAAAGTTTGTTAAGAAGATCATTCTTACTTTTGTAGATTAATCTACTTAAAAAATAGATAAGGAGGAAATACAATGGGTTTAAATTTAACACAAAAGATTATAAAAGATCATTTACTTGAAGGTGAAATGATTCCAGGTAGTGAAATCGGTATTAAAATAGATCAAACCTTAACTCAAGATTCTACAGGTACAATGGCTTATTTGCAATTGGAAGCAATGGAAATTGATAAAGTAAAGACTAAGAGATCAGTTGCTTATATTGATCATAATATGTTGCAACAAGGATTTGAGAATGCTGATGATCATAAGTACATACAAACTGTAGCTCATAAACATGGAGTATATTTTTCAAGACCAGGAAATGGTATATGTCACCAAGTACATTTAGAAAGATTTGGTGTGCCAGGTGAAACTTTATTAGGTTCAGATAGCCATACACCAACTGGTGGAGGAATCGGTATGCTTGCTATTGGTGCAGGTGGTCTTGATGTAGCGGTTGCTATGGGAGGCGGTACATACTATATTACAATGCCAAAAGTAGTTAATGTTAAATTAACAGGAAAGCTTAAACCATTTGTTACTGCAAAGGATATTATTCTTGAAGTATTAAGAGTCATGACTGTTAAAGGTGGAGTTGGCAAAGTGATCGAATATACTGGAGAAGGAGTTAGTACTCTTAGCGTTCCAGAAAGAGCAACTATAACTAATATGGGTGCTGAACTTGGGGCTACTACTTCAGTATTCCAAAGTGATGATGTAACTCTATCATTCTTAAAAGCTCAAGATAGAGAAGAACTATGGAAAGAATTAAAAGCTGATGAAGATGCTGCTTATGATGAGACTATAAATATCAATTTAGATGAACTAGAACCTCTTGTAGCAATGCCTCATAGTCCAGATAACGTAGAAAAAATATCCAATATCAAGGATTTAAAAGTTAATCAAGTATGTATCGGAAGCTGTACCAACAGTTCATATCTTGATATGATGAAAGTATCTAAGATATTAAAAGGTAAAACAGTTCATCCAGATGTAAGCTTGGTTATTGCACCAGGTTCAAAACAAGTACTTAATATGTTGGCTGCCAACGGTGCATTAGCTGATATGATAGCTGCAGGAGCAAGAATATTAGAATCAGGATGTGGACCTTGTATAGGTATGGGTCAGGCTCCAGCAACAGACGCGGTTACACTTAGAACTTTCAACAGAAACTTTAAAGGACGTTGTGGAACAGTTTCAGCAGGAGCTTATTTACTTAGTCCAGAGGCTGCAGCGGTTAGTGCATTATCTGGAGAATTGACAGATCCAACTACTTGTACTACTGATATAAATGTTGCTATGCCAGATAAATTCTATATTAATGACAATATGGTAGTACCACCTGCAGAGGATGGCAGTAAAGTAGAAGTTGTAAAAGGACCGAATATCAAACCATTCCCACTTAATGAAGAACTTAAGGATGATGTTGAAGGAAAAGTTTTGATTATTGTAGAAGACAATATAACAACAGACCATATTATGCCTTCTAATGCTAAGTTATTGCCATTTAGATCTAATATACCTCACTTGGCTAACTATTGTTTGACACCATGTGACGAAGAGTTTCCTAAGAGAGCAAAAGCTAATGGTGGAGGAATGATTGTTGGTGGAGACAACTATGGACAAGGATCCAGTAGAGAACATGCTGCACTAGTTCCATTGTATCTAGGTATAAAAGCAGTTCTAGCTAAGAGTTTTGCAAGAATTCACAAAGCTAACCTAATCAATTCAGGTATTTTACCACTTACATTTATTAATATGGCAGATTATGATACTATCAGTCTTGATGATGATTTATCAATGGATAATGTACTAGAGAGCGTAAAGACAGGAAAAGTAATTGTTCATAATAAGACTAAAAAACTTGATTATGAAATGAATATAGAACTATCAGATAAAGAATTAAAAATGATTATTGCTGGCGGTAAAATCAATTTTATTAAAAATATGTAAGATAAACGACATTTTATTAAGAAAGGGATGGAATAGGCATGGATTATATGAATAAATTTGAAGAACTTATCAAAGAACAAAAAGCTAGGGTCAAAATGATGAAGGAACAAGGGGATTTTGTCAATTATGATGAATTAGATACTATAGTAATTGGTGTAGTTGGAGGAGATGGAATAGGTCCAGCTATAACTGATCAAGCACATAGATTATTAGAGTATTTATTAGCAGATGAAATCAAGAGTAAGAAAGTGACTTTTAAAATTATCGATGGATTAACAATCGAAAATAGAGCAAAAGCTAATAAAGCTATACCAGATGATGTTCTAGAAGAACTAAAACAATGTCATGTAATACTAAAAGGACCAACAACTACACCAAGAAAAGGTGACGAATGGCCAAATATCGAAAGTGCTAATGTTGCAATGAGAAAAGAACTTGATCTATTCGCTAATGTTCGTCCTGTTAAAGTTCCTGATAAAGGAATCGATTGGACTTTCTTCAGAGAAAACACAGAAGGTGCATATGTTCTTGGTAGCAAGGGTATTAATATTGATGAAGATATTGCTATAGATTTCAAGGTTATCACTACTGGTGGAGCAGAACGTATTGCAAGAGCAGCATTTGAATTCGCTAAGAAAAATGGTAAAAACAAAGTTACAGTAGTAACAAAAGCCAATGTTGTAAAAACTACAGATGGTAAGTTCTTGGAAATCTGTAAAGAAATAGGTGAAGAATACGAAGGTATTGAAGTTGATGACTGGTATATTGATATCATGACTGCTAAACTAGTAGATGAAAAAAGAAGAACACAATTCCAAGTAATGATTCTTCCTAATCTATATGGAGATATTTTAACTGATGAAGCAGCTGAATTCCAAGGTGGAGTTGGTACAGCTGGAAGTTCAAATATCGGTAAGAAATATGCTATGTTTGAAGCTATTCATGGTTCTGCACCTAGAATGGTAGACGAAGGTAGAGATATCTATGCTGATCCTTCAAGTATTATTAGAGCTGCGGGTATGTTATTAAATCATATTGGTTATACAAGTAAGGCAGATAAACTATATAAAGCTCTTGAAATCTGTAATACAGAGAAAAAATATGTTATAACAGGAAGAGATACTGGAGCGACAAATGAAGAATTTACAAATTATTTAATGAAAACAATTGAAAAATTATAGATTATGTGTATAATATATATGTTGCATAGGAATTTTTATTTATACTTTACATAAGGTTAATATTGTAATATTATTTAAAAGAGAATTAGTGTAATATATATAGCATGCACAATTAATATTTGGAAGATTTTATATTAATAAGTGTATCCTATAAATAAGAGGAGGCACACCAGTGAGCGAGTATAATCTTCACGAAGAAGTAACTGATAAATACTCTTTAAGAGGCAGAGTTTTTAACAAAATACGAGAAGATATATTAAAGGGTAGATATAAGAATAGTGAACCTTTAAAAGAAACACAGATATCTAGAGAATTAGGAGTTAGTAGAACTCCCGTAAGAGAAGCCATAAGGCAGCTTGAATTAGAAGGTCTCGTAACAATTATACCAAACAAAGGTGCAGTAGTTTCTGGTATTGATGCTAAGGATATACAAGATATATATGAAATAAGGTCATTGATAGAAGGACTATCTGCTAGATGGGCTACTACTAACATAAATGAAGAACAACTTGAATTACTAGAAGAAATTGTTTATTTATCTGAATTTCATTATAAAAAAGGACATTTGGATCAGCTTTATGAATTAGATACCAAATTTCATGAAGTGTTATACCAAGCTTCACACAGTAAAATATTAAAACATGTTTTATCAGATTTCCACCATTATGTTCAAAGAATAAGGAGAGCTTCAATTTCATCTGAGGCAAGAGCCAAAAAATCAGTTGAAGAACATAAAGCCATTGTTGAAGCCATAAAATTGGGTGATGAGAGTAAAGTAGAAGAGTTAACTAATCTACATGTAAAAAACACCTTAAAGAACGTTGTGGACCATAAATTAATGGATATAATAGGAAAATAATATAAAAGGGAGAATTACTCTAACCGAGTAATTCCTCCCATTTTTCATATAAATTCTCTAATTCATTTTCGTAATGAGTTTTTTCATTAAGAAGCGTTTCTGCTTTTTCAGCATTAGTATATATTTCTTCTAGACATAACTTTTCATCAATCGTCTTAATGTTATTTTCAATTTCATGAATATCAGTTTCTATTTTTTTGATTTGATTATTAAGTTTACGCTTATTGGCTTGTTCATCCTTGCTTTTCAGCCAGTCTTGTTTGTTGGAAGTAGCAATTGGTGTATCCTCTTGTTTTTTATTGTTGATACTATTTTCTAGCTCCAACAATCGTTGTTTTTCTTCTTCTTGTTTTTTTTCAATGACATAACTATAGTTTCCTAAGTAGTTGTTTAATTTATTAGGAGTAAGTTCTAATACCCTTGTTGCTATTTTATTTATAAAATAACGGTCATGAGAAATAAATAGAACAGTACCAGTATAATTTTTTATAGCTGATTCAAGAATTTCTTTTGATATGATATCAAGATGATTAGTAGGCTCATCCAACAGCAAGAAATTAGCATTCGACAGCATCAATTTTGCCAGTATCAATCTACCTTTTTCACCACCACTCAGACTAGATATCTTTTTGAATACATCATCACCAGTGAATAAAAAAGCAGCTAATGTATTACGTATATGACCTGTATTCATATTGGGATAAGCATCTGATATCTCTTCAATTAAATCATTATCCCCATTTAGGGTGGTATGTTCTTGGTCATAATAACCAGTATTCACTTTGGCTCCTAGAGAAATAGTACCTGTATCTCCTGTTAGCCCATTGCTTATTATACGAAATAAGGTTGTTTTGCCTGTTCCGTTATCTCCTATGAGTGCTACTTTTTCACCTCTTTTAATCTGAAAATTAAGATTGGAAAATAGGTGTTTATTATCAAAGGATTTGGATACATCTGTAGCAGTAAGTACATCATTACCACTTATGACCCTTGGTGATAGCTTAAGATTCATTTTATCATTAATCAGTGTAGGTTTATCTATCATATTGATTTTTTGCAGTTGTTTCTCACGGCTCTGGGCTCTTTTTATAAGTTTATCTCTACCGTGGGATCTAAGTTCACGAATTACTTCTTCCTGCCTTTTTATCTCTTTTTGTTGTTCTACATAATGTTTGATTTCAATATCCTGATTCATGGCTTTGTGCTTTATATAAAAGCTGTAATTACCGTTGTATATATGTGATTGGGTGTTTTCTATCTCTATAACCTTATTTACTATTTTATCAAGGAAATAACGGTCATGTGAGATGATTATAACAGTACCTTGATAATTGCATAAGAAACCCTCCAACCATTCACATGCTTTGATATCCAGATGGTTGGTTGGCTCGTCCAATAGTAATATATCAGGTTTTTCTAGAAGTATTTTTGCTAGGGCTACCCTTGTTTTTTGTCCTCCTGATAAGGTGGATATATTAGCGGTGAAATCTTCTTCATTGAATCCTAGACCTTTTAACACACCTTTAATATTACTTTTATAGCTATACCCATTATTAAGTTCAAAAGTATGCTGTAGATTTGAGTAGGATTTCATAAGTGAATCAAGGGCTTCGCTATCATTATCTAGTTTAGACATTTTTACTTCGTATTCTCTTAAAGTATTTTCCATTTGAATTATTTCTTTGCATGTTAACAGCATTTCATCATAAATAGTTTTTTCGGATGATAGAGTACTATTTTGGGATAGGTAACCAAGTTTTGTTAAACTATTAATTATAACTTGTCCTGAATCTGCTTCTAATTCATTGGTAATGATCTTGAACAGCGTTGATTTACCGGCTCCATTAATACCTACTATAGCTGCTTTATCTCCTTTTTCCAGCCAGAAGTTTACATTGTCCAGTACTGTATGTGTTACAAATGCTTTGCATATATTTTTACATGATAAAATCATAGTTGCCTCCTATAAATATTAAAATTACCATACTATGATACCATTAATCACTGGTTTTGAAAAGTTTAAGGGTTTAAAATTAGAGGTTTTTGGTAAATATATAAATATCTATTGTGATAGTTCTTTGCCTAACGAGAAGTAACATATTTTGTTCATACATAAGAATAAATTTCTTTGGGACAACATATATATGATAAAAGAACTTTTCTAAAGGGGATGATGACTTGAGTCGTAATGCAGGTTATATGAAAAAATTGAGAAAAGCTCGTGTGGAGAGAAAACAATGTATAAGGTGTGGTAAACCTCTATCACAAGAATCACTTATTAGAGGTGTCAAGCAATGTGAAAAATGCCTTGATTATCAACGTAAAAGAAAATTGGGACAAATAAGTTCTAAGGTCAATACTACTTATTTTTACAATAGACAATACAAAAAAGATGAGATAAAGAGAAAAGAACTAGGAAATTATATGGTTGAGAATAAAATAACTATCAAGGATCTGGCGAAAGAATCCAACTTATCTCAAAGAACCATACAAAGAATATTATACACTGATGCAAACTATACAAAAAAAACTAAAGATGCTATTAATAAATATTTGGGAAAAGAACTTTTATAGGTAATAATATTAAGTTGATAATAATATTGAGTTAAGTAAATTAAAGAATATATAATTGAACTTAACAATTAAAAAGGGTATAGAATTAATTTTTTATATCCATTTTATATGTTAGAAGTAAACATACAGGGTTTATGAAACCTAAATATGTATAAAATTTAGGATATTAAAATTTTTTATAAGTATAATTTTCTAGAAAAAGCTGTAAAATATCAGGGTTTTATGGTATAATTTATAAAATATAGATTGTATACAATAAACAATTGATTGTTTTTAACTATATTTACTAAATATAGGATTTGTGTTAATGATTTATACTGTGATAATACATAAACGATAAGGGTTTATCAGCATTTGATTATTTGACATAGATTTAACAACCATATATAATTATTTGTATAAAAGTTCCAAAATAGTATCAAGGATTGGGGATTGATTATATGATACAAAAGAAAATATCAACAGCGGTAATTAAAAGATTACCAAAATACTACAGATACTTAGGAGACTTATTGGAAAACGATGTTGTAAGGATTTCCTCTAAAGAATTGAGTAACAGAATGGGTGTAACAGCTTCTCAAATAAGACAAGATTTAAATAATTTTGGCGGTTTTGGTCAACAAGGTTACGGCTATAATGTTGAATATTTATATAACGCTATAGGCAAGATACTTGGTCTTGAAAATAAATATAATACAATTATTGTTGGAGCAGGAAACTTGGGTCAAGCACTTGCTAATTATACTAATTTTGATAAAAGAGGTTTTGAAGTTAAAGGATTATTTGATGTTAACCCGAGACTTATAGGTATAACTGTAAGAGGTATTGAGATTAAGGATTTAGATGAAATGGGAAGTTTCATAAAAGAAAATAGTATTGACTTGGCAATTCTAACATTACCTAAGCAAAAAGCACCAAAAGTTGCTAATGACTTAGTTAGTTATGGTATAAAAGGAATATGGAATTTTGCCCCTATAGACCTGAAATTATCCAATAAAAATGTTATAGTCGAAAATGTACATTTGTTGGATAGTCTAATGACTCTATCATATAATATCAAAGAGAGAATATAAATAAGCGTCTGTAATTTATGTTTTTAAGAATGAATAACTATTCTTAGAAGTATTAGGTACTCATATATATGGGTACCTTTTAATTATATTGTGCTATAGAATATAATAATTTGTTACGATATAATTAATATAGAAAATTTTTATTATATTACTAAGTAGGTATAAATTAAGTATATATAAATAATGAGGACGTGAAAGCATGTTTTTTTCAAAACAAAAGATAGAGAAACCAATTAATATAGAAAAAAAGGTACATATATTGACATTGGATAATAGATGGCATGAACTATTCAAAAATAATAAAAAACCAAAAAAAATAGTGGAACTTGAAAAAAGACTTAATAAGCTTCTTGGTGAACAAGGACAACTTACTAATGATTTGAAAGAATATACTTTGCTTAAAAAGAAAATGATGGTTGATATAATGGATAACATGAAAGAAGCCATTGAAGATGAAGATGATGAAGCCATTGGAGAAATGGAAAAAAGCAAGAAATATATCAATGACATAAAGGTCAAGATAGATAAGATGGAATCAAGAATGGAAAATATGCCAAAAGAAATTCAAACGACCAACAAAGAATTATTAGAATATACAATGCAAGATTGTTATATGAGAATGTTTGATACCAAGAATGAATTAGATGAATTAAATGAATGGATTGAAAAAGTTAGGGCAGAATTAAAAGAAAAAGCTGTGAGACAGACGGAAGCGAAAGAAGAATATGATAAGATGTATTCTTATATGCATGATCTGGTAGGATATGAAGTCATTGAATTATATGATAAAAAATATCTGGGAGGAAGTAAATGATAAAAGGAATAGGTAATGATATCATTGAAATCAGTAGAATAGAAAAGGTTATTCTAAATAAAAGATTCCTAGAAAAATATTTTACACCCAACGAAAATAAATTATTTGAAACTAAAAATTATAGAGGTGAAACAATAGCTGGTAATTTTGCTGTCAAAGAAGCAGTCTCCAAGGTTCTTGGAACAGGGTTTGTAAATTTTACTCCTATTGATGTTGAGGTTTTACGTGATGATAAAGGCAAGCCCTATGTAGTTTTATATAATGGTGCTAAGGATTTGGCGAGACAACTTGATATTTCTACGATACATGTATCAATATCACATTCCAGGGATAATGTGACAGCTATTGCAGTAGGGGAGTAATTAGTTAAAAGGAGAGATTCAGTTGAAGGTTGTCAAAAGTTATGAAATGAAGGAAATTGATAGGTATACTATTGAAGAGATAGGTATACCAGGTATTGTTTTGATGGAGAATGCAGCCATGTCTGTAGTGAGTGAAACTATACAGTTGCTGAAAGAGAGCAATAAAGTTGTTATTTGCTGCGGTACAGGTAATAATGGTGGGGACGGATTTGCAATAGGTAGAATACTTAGCTGTAATAACATAAAGGTCTCTATAATCATAATAGGTGATTCTGGCAAGATAAAAGGTGATGCTAAAATAAATTATGATATAGCTAGACAATTAAATATTGATATACATGAATTCAATGATGAAAGACAGATGGATGAGTTGAAAAATATAGTTAGTGATTGCGATGTAATCTATGATGCTATTTTTGGAACTGGTCTATGTAGAGAGGTAACAGGAAAATACTTGGAAGCTATTAAGATCATAAATAGAGCTAATGCTTATAGAATAGCTATTGATATACCTTCTGGAGTTAATGCTGATGATGGTCAGATTCTGGGGAATTCAGTGTGTGCTGATAAGACAGTTACATTCTGTCTGCCTAAGGTGGGCTTGCTTTTATATCCTGGAGCTAACTATGTTGGCGATCTGGTTGTTGCAGATATAGGTATACCTAATATATCTATAGATAGAATTAATTCTCATACCACAATAATGGATGATAATCTAGCAAGATATTTTATGCCTAACAGAGTGAAGATGTCTCATAAGGGTTCTTATGGAAAAGTCTTAGTTATTGCAGGTACCAGTAAAATGACAGGAGCAGCCGTTTTGACTTCTTTATCGGCTTATCGTACAGGAGCAGGATTAGTCAAGACATTTATCGAAGAGTCTGTGTCCAGTGTGGTTACGACAAAAGTGCCAGAAGCAGTTGTAGAGACTTATAGCAGGGCTAACAATAATATATCCAATGAAGATAAAGAAAAACTATTAGAAATGCTTGGGTGGGCTGATACCATTGCTATAGGACCAGGACTTGGGAATGACAATATCACAAGAAAGATACTTGAAATTGTAATTAGTAATTTCAATAAGACAGTAGTTGTTGATGCTGACGGAATTAACGCATTATCAAAAGATAAAGAGATATTGAATAATCGAAAATGTGAGATAATAGTTACACCACATCTAGGTGAGATGTCAAGGCTTACGGATTATGATATTGGAGAGATTACAAATAATACAATAAAAGTAGCGGTAGAACTTAGTAGGACCTATAAGATTACATGTGTCCTGAAAAGTGCTAGAACCATAATTTCTTCTCCTAATGGGATGGTTAATATTAATATATATGGTAATTCAGGAATGGCGACAGCTGGTTCAGGTGATGTTCTAACAGGTATTATAGTATCATTGTTAGGGCAAGGATTAAATGCTTCAGATGCAGCAATATTAGGTGTCTATATCCATAGTAAAGCTGGTGATAAGGCAAAAGATGATAAAGGAGAGCATGGACTTATCGCTAATGATATAATATGTAATATACCTTATGTAATTAAATCAAGTCTTAATGAATAATAATATAATATATAAGTTTTATAATAAGTTAGGAAAGTTATTATACTATCCTAACTATATTTTTATAATCAATAACTGTAAAATATTTATTTGTAAACCCATAAAGGTATACTATTATAAGTTTATGGTCTATAATACTATCTAAGTTTAATTAATAAAGCTAAGGACAACATTACTGGCGTTAAATAACAATAAGTAGTATAATATTAGTGTTTTAATGTATTGAACTTATAGAAATAGGATTGATGTTTAAGTTCAATATATATAATGTTTAACATATGGAGGAAAGTGTGAAAATGTACGAAAGAGTATATGCCCGTATAGACTTGGATGCAATAATACATAATATAACTAATTTCAAAAATAGAATATCATCACAGAGTACATTAATGCCTGTTGTAAAGGCAGATGGTTATGGTCATGGTGCGGTTCCTATATCAAAAGAATTAATTAATTGTGGAATTGACAGATTTGCTGTTGCCACTATAGAAGAAGGTATCAGTCTAAGGAAAAATGGCATTGATAAAAAAATACTGATTCTAGGATATACGCCAGTTGATATAGCTGATAAACTGGTTGAATACGATTTGATTCAGACTGTATATAATTATACAGCAGCCAAAAATATATCAGATACAGCTTGTAAATCTGGTAAAATAGGTAAGATACATATAAAATTGGATACTGGAATGGGTAGAATAGGTTTTGTACCTAATGATGAATCTGTTAGTATAATTAAAGATATATATAATTTGCCTAATATTGAAATAGAAGGTATCTATACTCATTTATCTAAAGCAGATGAATTGGATAAGACTTTTACCAATAATCAATTAAAGATGTATAATGATTTTATTGGAAAATTAGAGAGCAATGGTATTTGTATACCCATCAAACATGTAGCTAATAGTGCAGGAATAATTGACTTGGATAGTACTCATTTGGATTTGGTGAGACTTGGGATATCATTATATGGATTATATCCATCGGATGAGGTGATTAAGGATAATGTGAAATTACAGCCCGTTTTATCACTAATCAGTCATATTATACATATAAAAGAAGTTGAGGAAGGTACTCCAATAGGTTATGGAGGAACATATATCACAAAGAGGAAATCAAAAATAGCAACTATTCCAGTTGGCTATGGAGATGGATATGATAGGCTGTTATCCTCAAAAGGTAGAGTATTGATAGGTGGGCAATTTGCCAATATATTGGGTAGAATATGTATGGATCAATTTATGGTTGATATTACAGATATACCTGATGTGAAAGATTTTGATGAAGTGGTTTTAATCGGTAAGCAGGGGCATAATGAAATTACTGCAGATGATATTGCTAAGATAAAAGGTACAATAAATTATGAAGTTGTATGTCAGTTAGGTAAAAGAATACCAAGAGTGTATTATAAAAATAATAAATATTTGTCTTCTATTGATTATTTTGATTAAATACTTCGCTTTTAATTATATTCCATTAAATAACAGTAAAATTTTCTTATTAATGTATATTAATAAAAATATTGGTGATAATGGTAATATAAGAAAATAGGAGTTGAACTTTTACATAAAGTACGATCTATATAATTGTGAAATATATATTAAGAACGTATCCTGAACTGCAAAAATACACATAAAGATAAATTATTATAAAGATGTGTTGTTATTTGAAGGTGAGGTTAAGAAGTTCAGCAAGATTTAGCGGAGAGTGAGTAATGTGGTAGTAAAACGTGGGGATGTATTTTATGCAGATTTAAGACCAGTAATTGGTTCTGAACAAGGCGGTATACGTCCAGTACTTATCGTTCAAAATGATGTAGGAAATAAATATAGTCCAACAGTAATATGTTCAGCAATAACATCGCAAATAAATAAAGCTAAGCTTCCAACTCATGTTGAAATAGAGGCAAAGAAGTATGATTTAGTAAAAGACTCGGTTGTTTTGTTAGAACAGATTAGAACTATTGACAAAAAAAGATTGAAAGAAAAAGTGTGTCATTTAGAAGATAAGGTGATGGAAAAAGTAGATAAAGCTTTAGTAGTTAGTTTTGGCGTTGATACATAGTTAAGAGACTTCCGAAAGGAAGTCTTAATTATTTGCAATTCTATTGAAATATCTCTTGCCTTTTTTGGGGATTTGTATATAATGATAGGTAATGAATATAGCAAATATATTTTGATGAAAGGGCACATCATGGATTTTAATGCAATTATCAATCAAATATTAGTACTGTTTATTGTGCTTTTTTTAGGTTTTTTTATAAGAAAGATCAATATAATTGATGAACATGCAAGTAAGAAAATTGCTAGTCTTGTTGTTAAGGTAACAGCACCGTGTCTTATCATCAATTCCATGATGAAGAAGACTGAACTTGGTAATAGAGAGATACTTCAGATGCTTGGTTTATCCATTGCGGTGTACATATGTATGTTTATCATGACTTTTATAATACCTAAGTTGTTGAGGATAGAAAAAAATAATATTGGTGTTTATAGATTTATGATTATGTTTTCGAATGTGGGATTTATGGGATTTCCGGTTATTGAATCCATTTTTGGTAAAGAAGCCGTGTTCTATGGAGCAATATATAATTTACCGTTTTATGCACTTGTATATACTTTGGGTATATATTTGATTTCTATGGATAATAAAAAGAATATTAAGTTTAAGATAAAGGATATTTTTAACCCAGGAGTATGTGCTGTAATAATTGGGTTGATTATTTTTTCGTTTAAATTGAACTTGCCTTATGTTGCTACAAAGACCATTGATATGATTTCCAGTCTTACAACACCGTTATCAATGATTGTAATAGGAGCATCATTAGCTGGTATTAAGATAAAAAATATATTTTCAAACACTAAACTATATATTTACAGTTTCCTAAAACTATTGGTTTTTCCCATTATCATCCTAATTATTATAAGACAATTAGGTTTTAATGAGATTATGACTGGTGTACCGGTTATAATTACAGGAATGCCTGTTGCGGCGAATGCTGTAATCTTGAGTAAGGAATATGATGGTAATGATATACTTGCATCGGAAGGTGTGTTTATAAGTACTATGCTATCAATAATAACTATCCCGGTATTAGTGTTTTTATTAAGCAATTAATCTGAAATTGATATTATAGAGGTGATTAGTGAAATGGTTAACAGTATTATAAAAAATGATAAGAAGTTTTATTCGAAATTATTTGCAATAGGTCTTCCTATTGCTTTTCAAAACTTGATAACATCGGCACTCAATATGATTGATGTATTTATGATAAGTTCTTTAGGGGTTACTGCTGTTGCGGCAGTTGGTGGTGCCAACAAGCTATACTTTTTACTGAATCTATTCCTATTTGGAACCAGTAGTGGTACTGGTATTTTTTCTGCCCAATATTGGGGGAAAAAGGATGTTAAGAACATTAAGAGGATATTGGGGATATGTTTAATAATAAGTGTTTCAGGTGGAGCATTATTTTCTATAGCAGCAATATTCTTTCCTAATTTCATTATGCACATATTTTCTACAGATAGAGAAGTCATTATTGAAGGTGTTAAATATTTAAGGATTATTGGTTTCAGTTATTGTTTTACAGCTATATCCTTTGCATATATATTTGTGCTAAGAGGAATGAATCAAGTAAAAATTCCTATGATGATTACTGTTATAAGTATTTGCATCAATACATTTTTGAACTGGGTATTAATATATGGTAATCTAGGGGTTGAACCTCTAGGAGTAAAAGGTGCTGCTATTGCAACATTAATTGCAAGGACAGTAGAATGTTCACTATTAATCACTAGTGTTTATGTATTGAAATTGCCTATTGCTGGTAAAGTTAAAGAGCTGTTTGATATCAGCAAAAGTTTTGTTTCAAAATATTTATATACAGTTGCACCAGTTATGTGTAATGAAATCATGTGGTCTCTTGGAGTTGCTACTTATTCTTTTGTGTATGGAAGAATGGGTGAGGATGTCATGGCGACTATGACTCTGAATCAAACTATTGAGCAACTGTTCATGGTCTTGTTCTTTGGGATGTCTAGTGCTTGTGCTGTGATATTAGGTAACGAAATAGGTAATAATAAGATAGAAAGAGCTTTTAAGTATAGTAAGAAATTCATTAAGATAACTGTCATAACAGCTGTTTGCATAAGTCTACTTATAATTGGTACTTCTGGTTTTGTTGTTAGTCTTTTTGACGATCTTACAGATGTAGTTAGGTATAACTCAAGATTATGTTTAATCGTATTTGGGTTATTTGTACCATTTAAATCATTGAATCTAATACTGGTTGTTGGTGTTCTCAGAAGTGGTGGAGATACTAGATTTACTATGCTTTTAGATATGGGTGGTGTATGGTTGATAGGTGTACCGTTAGCTTTCATAAGCGGATTGGCTTTGAAATTGGACATCCAATTTGTTTATGCATGTATATTATCAGAGGAATTTTTCAAGATGACATTTGCATTAAAACGTATGTATTCTAAGAAATGGTTGAACAATCTTGTTTAACAGTCAACCTGTATTTGTAATATATTAGAAAACGTGATAAAATATTTGTGATATTATTTTAAGGAGTGAATATTTTTATGTCAGGACATTCAAAGTTTGCGAACATAAAACATAGAAAAGAAAGACAAGATGCCAAAAAAGGTAAGGTTTTTACTAAAATTGGTAGAGAAATTGCAGTTGCAGTCAAAGAGGGCGGTTCTGATCCATCTCTTAACTCTAAGCTTCGAGATGTAGTTGCAAAAGCAAAAGCCAATAATATGCCTAATGATACTATTTCAAGAAGTATCAAAAAAGCTTCTGGTGAACTTGGTAATATTAACTATGAGCATATTACATACGAAGGTTATGGACCAAGTGGAGTAGCTGTGATTGTAGATTGCTTAACTGAAAATAAAAATAGAACAGCTGCTAATATAAGACATGCTTTTTCTAAAAATAGTGGGAATCTAGGTACAACTGGTTGTGTTTCATTTATGTTTGACAAGAAAGGTCAAATAATTATAGAGCGTACAGAAGATATAGATGAAGATGAACTTATGATGGTTGCTCTTGACAGTGGAGCTGAAGATTTTGTTGCAGGAATAGATTTTTATGAAATCATTACTACTCCAGAAGATTTTAGTACTGTTAATGCTGCTGTTGAGGAAGCTGGAATCAAATCAGTATCAGCTGAGATTACAATGGTGCCTCAAACAACTACCAAACTTACAAGTGAAGACGATATTAAGAAAATGGATGGTCTTATAGATCAACTCGAAGAAGATGATGACGTACAAAATGTATGGCATAATTTTGACGAAAATTAAAAAAATAATAAAATAAGAAGAGTTAGCCTTTATATCTTTTGAAGATATGAGGGCTTTTTCTATTTTGTGCAATAATTAGACATCAGTCCATGGAAAATGTATTAATAAAAAATTAATTTAATATTTAAAATTTTATAATAATATGTTATAATAAAACTGGGGAGGGGTAGTATATGAAAATTTGTATGGTTTTTGTATTATGTGGGTTAATTTATGGTGTATTTGTAGCGATTCTCTTCTGCCAGATAAGTAATAAAAAGAGAAGTATTGCATCTTTTGGAATTGGGTGTATAGTAAGTGCATTTTTGGCTATCTACGAAGTTTTTACAGAGGAGCTTGCTATAAATAAAGCAGATGTATTCATTTGGTTCGTATTATTTTTTATTATTGGGTTTATACTGTGTTTTGGAATATACATATATTGTTTGAACATACAGGAAGATAGAAAGTACAAAGTAAAACCTATAGATATTCTTATGAACAACTACAATATATTAGAAGCACAGTACAAGGATATGGAATCAGAGATTGAGAGCAGGAATAAGCTTAAGATAAAAGAGTTATTAGAAAAAGAAACCGAGATTCAATCAGCTAAACAGGAATTAAGTACTTTAGAAAGAAAGATAAGGGATCAAATAAATCGAGGAATTTATATAAATATAGATAAACAAATTCCTATAACTCAATACTTCATTGACAGGCTTCCTGAATACGTAGAGAATGTTGCTAATTATACTATTGAGTTATATGAAAAAACAAATATGTTCATAAAAAATTATTATAATCATAAAAACAATAAAGACCAGTTTGTACAAGGTTTTATATATGCAGTAGCTGTTATTACATGTAAAGTATTGTTTGATACTAATAAAGATGTGAATGTCTGCATCAAATATTTTACTAAAGAATACAACAACAAAGTATCTACTGATGTTAGCAAAACCGATAATATATTCAGAGTGACAGGAGATAAAGCAGTATTCGCAAAAGGAGACGAAAATATTAGTGCTAATTCGGGTAATTTCGAAGATATTATGGTCATAGAATTCAATAAAGTGCATATAATTAAAATGGAGATAATGATTAGGAATAATTCGAAATATAAAGAGTTCACATGCTTCCTAAAGTATTGTAAGATCGACCAAATCATACAATTCTTCTTACTAGAGTTTATTGACGCATGTGATATTATAAATATAAGGGAGGCTAATAATGGCTAAGATTAACACAGTAGAGGCATTTATAAAGGCTTCAAAAATAATAAGCGAGACAAATGACCCTGTTATACTACAGAGAATAAATAATATCTTGTATCGTTCATTGAAGCATAATGATGTATCCGATAATGCAGATTATATTTATTTGACTAGAGAAGAAAAGAAAATATTCAGTACTAGGTAAAGCTATTATGCAATAATTATTATTACTAAAAAGTTATAACTAGCTAACATATTTTACTAGATATGTAAAAATATAGATAAAATACTTGTATTTTTATAGGTAATTAGTACTATTTGGCTAATTGCTTGACATATTTTTCTAATAATTGTGTATAATTAATATATAATAATATATAAATGATAAGTACAGAGAAAGAAATAATTGGGATGGGTGTGGTCGTGATGTATGTAAATGACTTCGAAGTTAAAACTTTGGTTGAACTTACAGAACATTTTATTGACTTCTTGGACGTGCTATATAAAAAAGGAACCATAACAGAAAATCAATTTTTAGAAATGACCGAAAAGAAAATTGAATTTATTAATAAGATGAAGAATAATAATATTTCCTTAAAAGCATAGTCGTAATATACGACTATTTTTTTGTACAAAATAATGGTAATATATAATAAGAAAATGTTGAAAGATATTATTATTGCATGGTATAGTGTTTATCATTATAATTACTAAGTAGTAATCAATATATAACAAGGAGATTAATTTGATGAATGAATTAAATAGAATGAAAGAATTGGTTCAGCTGTTAAATAGAGCAGGTGAAGAATATTATCAAAAAAATAATGAAATCATGAGTAATTATGAGTATGATAATCTGTATGATGAATTGATTGAGCTAGAAAAAGAGACAGGAATAACAATGAGTGATAGTCCTACTAATAAGGTTGGATATACTCTTTTAAGCTCCTTGCCAAAAGAAAAGCATAAAACCAGAATGTTATCCCTAGACAAGACAAAGGAAATATCAGCATTGAAAGAATGGATAGGCGATAAAAAAGGGATGCTATCATGGAAATTAGATGGTTTGACAATTGTCTTGACATATAACGAAGGTAAGTTGGTTAAAGCGGTCACAAGAGGAAATGGTGAGGTTGGAGAGGTTATTACTAATAACGCTAAAGTTTTTAAAAACATTCCTCTCCATATTTCATACAAAGATGAACTAATTATTAGAGGAGAAGCGGTAATCAAGTATTCAGATTTCAAAATCATTAATGAACGTATTGTTGATAAAGACAAATATAAGAATCCTAGAAATCTATGTAGTGGTACGGTAAGACAGCTTAATAATGAAATAACAGCTAAGAGAAATGTACATTTTTTTGCTTTTACTTTGGTTCAAGCAGATGATGTTGATTTTAGTGATTCAAAAATCAATCAGTTGGAATGGTTACAATCTCTTGGTTTCGATACAGTAGAGTATAGTATTGTTTATAAAGATAATATTGAGGATGAAATCAAAAATTTTGAAGATAAAATACAGCACAATGATTTTGGTTCAGATGGTTTGGTACTAACTTTTGATTCTATTTCTTATTCTAGGAGTCTAGGACAAACAGCAAAATTCCCTAGACATTCAATAGCATTCAAGTGGAGTGACGAAGTAAAAGATACTAAGCTATTATATATAGAATGGAGTGCTTCTAGAACTGGAGCTATTAATCCTATTGCTGTCTTTGAACCTATAGAGCTTGAGGGAACCACTGTGAAAAGGGCGAGCCTTCATAATCTAAGTATACTAGAGCAGCTTCAGTTAATTAAAGGTGATACCATTGAAGTATACAAAGCCAATATGATTATACCACAAGTTGCTAATAATCTGTCCAAAGAAAATACTGATGACCAAACCTCAAGAGAAGTTTTGATTCCTAGCAAATGTCCAGTCTGTGGTGGCGAAGTTGAAGTAAAACAAGTTAATGATGTCAAAGTTCTATATTGTATTAATGAGGAGTGTCAAGCCAAGAAAATAAAAGCATTTACACATTTTGTTGCTAGAGATGCTATGAATATTGAAGGTTTATCAGAATCTACAATACAAAAATTCATTGATAAAGGTTTTATTAAAACTTTTGCAGATATCTACAGGATTGAAAAATATAAAGATGAGATAATAGCGTTGGAAGGATTTGGAGAGAAGTCTTATATTAATCTCATCAAATCCATAGAAAAAAGTAAAGAGGTATTACTTCCTAATTTCATTTATGCACTAGGAATAATTAATGTAGGATTAAGTAATGCAAAGTTGATTTGTAAACATTATGATTATGATCTTGATAAAATATTATCAGCATCAGAAGAAGAGTTAACACTTATTGAAGGGTACGGAAGTATTATTGCCAAGTCTTTTGTCATGTATTTCAGTGATGAAAAGAATATGGAAGCAATTAATGATTTGCTTGATTATGTTATCATTCAAAAAATAGAAAGTACCAATAATAACATTTTGGAAGGAAAGACTTTTGTTATTACTGGAAGTTTAACTATATATGCAAATAGAAAAGAATTAAAGGAATTGATTGAGAGCTTAGGTGGAAAAGTAACAGGAAGTGTTACTGGCAATACAGATTATCTTATCAATAATAACGTGGAATCATCATCTTCAAAAAATAAGAAAGCAAAAGAGTTGGGTGTACCAATTATAGATGAAGAAACCTTTCAATCCCTATTATAAACTCAAAGAGTAATAAAGTATTGTGTTAAAGCATGCCTTATGGTAGAATGTTATAAATCCAAAAAGGGAGGAATTAATGTGAAGATTACAAAAGAACAAGTTGAACATGTTGCTAATCTTGCCCGTTTAAATCTTACGGAAGAAGAAAAAGAACAGATGACTACAGATATGGAAGTTATTATTGAATTTGCAAACAGGATTAATGAGATAAATATAGATAATATAAATCCTACAGCTCATATTATACCTATTAATAATGTATTTAGAGAAGATACAGTTAATCCTTCTTTTTCTAGAGATGAATTATTGAGTAATGCACCGAATAAAGAAAATGGATGTTTCAGTGTTCCAAGAATCGTTGAGTAAATTTAATAGCAGGGAGGCAAGACAATGGATTTAATTAAAATGACAGCCCATGAACTTAAAGATAAATTAGAATCAAAGGAAATAAGTAGTGTAGATATCACTAAATCCTATATAGATAGAATTGATAAAGTTGAAAGTAGTGTAAATGCTTATATTACATTAACTACGACACAGGCTTTAGCTAGGGCAGAAGAGATTGATGACAAAAGAGCTAAAGGTGAGACTTTAGGTTCACTGGCAGGAATTCCTATAGGAATTAAGGACAATATGTGTACCAAGGGTATAAAGACGACTTGTGCATCTAAGATGCTTGAGGATTTTGTACCTCCTTATAATGCGACTGTTATAGAGAAGTTAAATAATGAAGGTGCAGTATTATTAGGAAAACTTAACATGGATGAATTTGCTATGGGTTCATCTAATGAAAATTCATATTTTCATAAGACTATGAATCCTTGGGATCTAACTAGAGTTCCAGGAGGTAGTTCAGGTGGTTCTGCAGCAGCTGTTGCAGCTAATGAAGCCGTATTTACTTTAGGTTCTGATACAGGAGGCTCCATTAGACAACCAGCTCATTACTGTGGAGTGGTAGGAATGAAACCTACTTATGGAACAGTATCACGTTATGGTTTAGTCGCATTTGCTTCATCACTTGATCAAATAGGACCTTTGACAAAAGATGTTGAAGATATGGCTCTTGTACTGAACGCAATTACAGGATATGATAAATTAGATTCAAGTTCTTATAATAAAAAATACGAAGATTTCGGTGAAAATCTTAAAAAAGATATAAAAGGTAAAAAGGTTGCACTACCAAAAGAGTATTTTTCTGATGGAATCCAACCTGAAATAAAAGAAAAAGTTATTGATGTTGCTAAGAAATTAGAAGAATTAGGTGCAATTGTTGAAGAAGTAAGTATGAACATGACTGACTTGGCTTTGCCAGCATACTATTTAATATCTTCAGCTGAAGCATCTTCCAACTTAGCTAGATATGATGGCGTAAAATATGGATATAGAGCTAACAACTATGATAATCTAGTGGATTTGTACAAGCAGACTAGAGATGAAGGTTTTGGAAAAGAAGTTAAAAGACGAATTATGCTTGGAACATATGCATTAAGTTCAGGATACTATGATGCTTATTATAAAAAAGCTCAACAGGTAAGAACATTGATTAAAAATGAATTTGATAAGGTATTTGAAAAATACGATATAATATTAACACCAACAGGACCATCTACAGCATTCAAAATAGGTGAAAAAATAAATAATCCTATAGAAATGTATATGAATGATATATGTACAGTACCTATAAATATTGCTGGAGTACCAGCATTATCAATGAATTGTGGATTTGATAGCAACAACATGCCAATAGGTGTACAATTTATTTCAAAAGCATTTAATGAAAGTACAATATTACAAATGGCATATGCTTATGAACAAAATAGAGAATTACCTAATATAACACCACAGATTTAAATTATACGATAAGCTATAAACAATAGATTCTAAACAGAGGTGAAGAGATTGAGCTATTCAGATTATGAAGTAGTTATTGGATTGGAAGTACATTCCGAGCTAAAAACGAAAACAAAAATATTTTGCAGCTGTACAACAGAATTCGGAGGGGAACCTAATACTCATTGTTGCCCTATTTGTACAGGTATGCCAGGTACATTACCAAAACTAAATGAAAAAGTTGTAGAATATGCTATTAAAGCAGGATTAGCAATGGATTGTAATATAAATGAATTCAGTAAACAAGATAGAAAAAATTATTTTTATCCAGATCTTCCAAAAGCTTACCAAGTATCACAATATGATCTTCCGTTATGTTATGAAGGTGAGATAGAAATAGAAGTAAATGGAGAAATGAAAAAAATCCGAATTAATAGGATACATATAGAAGAAGATGCTGGTAAATTGATTCATGAATCCGGCGAAGGCTCTATAGTTGATTACAATAGATGTGGCGTTCCGCTAATTGAAATTGTTACTGAACCTGATTTCAGGTCTTCAGAAGATGTTAGAGTTTTCTTGGAGAAGCTTAGGACAATACTTCTATATGCAGATGTATCTGACTGTAAAATGAATGAAGGTTCCCTAAGATGTGATGTAAACTTATCCATCAGAAAAAAAGGTAATACCGAATTAGGTACACGTACTGAAATGAAAAACATGAACTCCTTCAATTATGCAGTTAAGGCTATTCAGTATGAAGCAAAAAGACAAATAAAAGTTATAGAAAATGGCGATAAAGTCATTCAAGAAACAAGAAGATGGGATGAATCAAAAGGTATAACAGTATCTATGAGAAGTAAGGAAGAAGCTCATGATTATCGTTACTTCCCAGAACCTGACCTTATGCCTATAATAACATCAAAAGAAAGAATTGAAGAAATTAGAAGTTCATTACCTGTAATGCCTGATAGCAGAGTTAGAAGGTATGTTGATGAATATAAGATAACAGAGTACGATGCCAGATTAATTGCTGCTTCTAGAAATATGGCTGATTACTTTGAAAAAGCAGTGATAGATGTTAAGAATAAAAAAGCAGTAGCAAATTGGATTATAACTGAAATCTATAGTAGATTAGATGAAGAACAAAAGGAACAGGCAAAGATACCTTTTGAACCTGCTGTTCTAACAGAACTTGTTAATCTAATTGAAGATGGTACAATTAGTAACAGTATAGGTAAAAAGGTTTTTGCTGAATGTTGGGAAACTGGAAAACGTCCTGGTGAAATTGTTGAAGAAAAAGGACTTAAACAAATTAGTGACGACGGTCAGTTACAAAGCTTAGTAAAAGAAGTTATAGATGCTAATCCAAAAGCAGTTAATGATTATTTGAGTGGAAAGCAAGCTGCAATAGGAGCGTTGGTCGGTCAAATGATGAAAGCAACTAAGGGTAAAGCTAATCCTAAGATGGTTAATGAATTATTAAGAGAGGCAATTGGTAAGTTGAATAATTAATAAAACTTAAAAAGGTGCTGTTTCATAATTACAAACAGTACCTTTTCTAGTGTTTTTAAGGTTAAGTACTTATAGAAGATTCTTCATTAATATCTTCTTTTTTCGAGATGTAATAAGGACAGTCAATATCGACGTTTTTATTATTACTTATGTTGTTAAGAGTTACAGAGACAGATAAATTGCATTTTCCTTCTTTTTGATAAATGCAGTCGTGTGTGCAATTAATATCCATATGATAAATGCACCTCCTGTTATGGTATTTTATCCATAATTACTGAAAATAAACCAAAATTTACAGTTAAATGTTTGTAAAAATTATAAAAGGTGATAAATATGTTAATATTTGGATGGGGATATAAAACAATTAAGAAATACGGGATTATCGGTAAAAGTAAATGTAATATTTGTAAATTAGTAACAAATTGGCAATTGGTCAAAGTAACTACTTGGTTTACATTATTTTTTATACCTATTATTCCTGTTAGTGTAAAAAGGATGATTATATGTACTAATTGTAATGGGGGACATATAGTTGATAAGCAAACTTTTGATAAATTATTTAATATCATAAAATCTAATAAAGGTAATATTAATTTACAAGAGATGCAATATTATAACAAAACAGAAACACAAAAAAATTATTTAAAAGAAATGGAAGAGTTTAGAAGAAGCAAAGATAATAAAGATAAGCAAAACGTTGATACAAAACTTACTGAAAAAGATATTATAGATGGAACTAGTACACCTAATACAAGGAACTCACTTAGAAAACAACTTGAAGAAATGGGATTAAAGAAGGGTATGACTGTAATCATACATTCTTCCATGAGTAATATTGGGTGGATAAGTGGAGGATCAGTTGCAGTGGTTCAAGCTTTAATGGATGTGATTACTGATGAAGGGACCATTATTATGCCAGCACATACTACTGATTATTCAGATCCTGCAGATTGGGAAAATCCACCAGTACCAAAAGATTGGGTTTCCATAATAAAAGAGAATATGCCTGCTTTTGATAAAAATATTACGCCAACTAATAAAATGGGGCGTATAGCAGAAACTTTTAGGACTTACCCAGGAGTATTACGTAGTGATCATCCACATGTTTCTTTTACTGCTTGGGGCAAGAATGCAGAAGACATTACTAAGAATCACTCATTGGATTATAGCCTAGGATGTGAATCACCACTAAAAAAAATATACGATCTGGACGGAATGGTTTTATTATTGGGTGTAGGGTATGAAAATAATACTTCTTTTCATCTAGCTGAATATTTGATTAGTAAGAAGAAAGAAGAAAATATGGGAGCACCTATACTGTTAGAGGGTAAAAGAAAATGGGTTGAGTATAAAGATATAGAACTTGATGTAGATGATTTTGATAAGATAGGATCAGAATATGAAGAAATCAAAGAAGTCATCAAACATAAGATAGGTCAAGCTGAGTCTCGATTGTTTAGTCAAAGACAAGCAGTAGATTTTGCTAAAGGATGGATGGAAAAAAATAGATAATAATTAAGGAGTTATGTAGAATGAAGTATATTAAGATCTCAATATTTCTTATGACACTTATTGTGGCCACAGGTTGTTCAAAAGAAGTAATTAAGATTGAAGAAGATGTTTACAAGAAATCACAACAGATTCTTCCTGATGATACGTATAAAATGTCTGATATAAATGAAGATATCTCTCTTGTATATGGTGAAAGTAAGACTATCTACATAAAAGAGGATAATGAATATATAGAAGTAGGCAAAACACTCTGTTCATATCCTAAAATTGCACCTAATGAATCGTCAATAGTCTTTGTTACAGGTGAACCAGACTATCCAGGTGAATTATATTTATATAATTTGAAAGATCATGAAAAGACAATGCTGTTAGGTAATGATGAAGGTAGTAATACACCAAAAGATGTAGAATGGTTAGACAATAAAAGATTATTGGTAATTAGAGGATTTGGACATGGAACAGTAAGGTTAGGCGGAGAAATATGTATTTATAACATTGAAACCAAAGAGGTTACCCCTCTATTGTTACCTGATGAATTATCCGAATATAGATCTGTCAATAAGAAGGATGATACATATGAAATTGAATATGCTACATGGGAAGATGAAACACTTAATAAAACAAATTCAAAAATCATGATATATAAAATCTCAGAAATCGAAAAATTAGCTGATAAGTAATAAGAAATAATTATAAAACTTAATAAAAATAATTAATATACATATAATAATGTTAATAGTATGGAATAAATTAACTAGAATTTTTTGCAGAGAGGTAGATATCATGAAAAAATTTATTATGTTACTATTAATACTTAGTACTATGATTATATGTATAGGATGCAACGGTAATAAAGTAGATAATGATACTTACAATAGAACTAGAGATGTATTTCTTGAAGAAATACATCCAAGACTATAAGATAGTTAAAGCAAATAAAAATATAGTTGGTTTTCTACCCATGAACTCTTAAGAGTGAGGTAAGAAAACCAACTATATTACTTTTTATATTAACGTAACTTTTTCATCGCTAGGATTTACGTACATGGAATAGTTAGTATGATAAATAACATAACCAGGTACGGAGCCAGCCGGTTTTTTGATATGCTTTCTCAATGTATAATCAACTGCCACTTTAGTTGAATTATTAGCTTTGCTATAATAAGCGGCTAGGGCAGCAGCTTCTTCATAAGCTGTATCACTTAATTCTCTGCCATTGGTTTTCACAATTACATGTGAACCAGGAACTTCTTTTGTATGAAACCACCAATCATTGGCAGTGGCGGTTTTCATGGTCAATTCATCATTTTGTAAGTTGTTTTTACCAACATAGATGTCAAAACCATCGGAAGATTTATAATGGAAAGGCTTTGATTTTTGTAGTGCCTTTTTATTCTTGTTTTTCCTGAACCTAAGATAACCATATTCCATTAATTCTGTACGTATCAATTGCAGATCTTCTTCTGCCTCAACAAAATTAAGAGAATTTTGTATAGATTCAAGATGGCTAATTTCACTTTTGGTATCTTTTATATGTTCAGTCAAAGCATGAAAAGTTCTTTTAAGTTTATTATATCTATTATAATATTTTGCAGCATTCTCAGAAGGTGACAAATTAGGTTTTAGGCTAATAGTGGTATCTTCGTTAGTGTAATAATTGAACGCTTTCAGCTCTTTATCTCCTTCTTTTATTGCATATATGTTAGCTGTAATTAATTCTCCTTTAATCTTATATTTATCTCTTGATTCCGTATCTTTTATCTGCTTTAACTGTAAATCTAATTTTTTATAACATCTCTCAAGATTTGTTGCTATTACTTTCTTGATATCACTGGATTTTTGGCTTATCCTTGAGGTATTAGAACTTTTGGCATAATAACTATCCAGTACATGAGAAATTGACTCATAATCTATAGATTCATAATCTCCCCCATAACTACTTAACTCAATTGACGAAAACTCTTTATATGTTCCTTCTTCATCAGTAATTATATTAGGAGTATAATCGCCTTTCTCTATTAAATTCATCAATGATTCAAAAGTGGTATATATATTAGTGAAATCACTATCAGTCAATTCACTGGTTGGTGTAGAACTATTAATACCAGCCCTATAACATATTTCCTCGGAAATCACAGGACTTATACCATTAAAAGTAAAGTAGAGAGCTTTGTGAATAATGGTATTCTTATCATTTAGTATAGCAATAAAATCCTCCGAAGTAATATTATCCAAAGGGTTTATTTTATTCTTAGCTGGAGGATAAGTATATATTCTATTAGGTAATACTTCTCTCACAGAACTAACATTAAGGGATACATGTTTTATACTATCTAAGATTCTATCATTTTCTTCACAGAAGATTATATTACTATGTCTACCCATTATTTCAATAATTAGCTTTTTGACGCATAGGTCTCCTAATTCGTTAAGGTGTTCTAGATGAATTTCTACTATTCTTTCAAAATTAGGTTGAATAACCTTAAGAATCTTACCTCCGATAATATGTTTTCTTAATAACATACAAAAATTAGGAGGATTCAATGGATTCTTTTTAGGTACTTCTGTCAGGTGAATACGTGGCATATTAGCTAAAGCTGATAATAATAATTTATATGAATTTTTATTATTTCTTATTGATATAATTAATTCGTCATTTTCAGGTTGATAAATCTTATCAATTCTACCACCAGTTATTAATTGATTAAGTTCATAAACAATATTAGAAATTACAATTCCGTCTAGTGCCATATATCAATCATTCCTTTCTAAGTATTCTTGCTAAGTAATTATAATCACAAGTATAACACTAAGTAAATTAAAAAGGAAGTAATAGCCTTAAATATATGGTATAAAAGGGTGTTTTTAAATAATTTATTGGGGGGGAGTATAAATATGCTCATTACTATTTATACATATAACAGAATATTATGACTAATAAATTACCTTAAATTATTTCATTCATTTTAATTATTAAAGCTTGCAAAGTGAATCATTTTATATTACAATAGTATACAAGTATAAATTTTATTGTGGTTGTAATTTACGGGGATTGATGGCTTTGATAATAATTTGTATGATTGTATACAATCTATAAATGTGTAAAATAAACAAGATACATTTGGTCATTTCTAATGGAACAAAAACCAATTACTTCTGGAAATCTGATTTACTTTATTAATATTTATGAATACGGAATTATAATAATACAAGGAGTTGATAGTTTGAGTAATAAAGAGATATATAGGAGAATATTGAAGTTCGCTAATTTAGCAGAAAACAATAACAAAATTGATTTTGAACTGTATGACAAATTCGGAGTAAAAAGAGGTTTAAGAAATAAGAATGGAACAGGTGTTTTAGCAGGTTTAACAGAAATTGGAGATGTAATTGGTTATAGATTAGATGATGGTGAAAAAATCCCTACACAAGGTTCTTTGCTTTATAGAGGTATTGATGTCAAAGATATAGTTGATGGATTTCAGTCAGAAGAAAGATTCGGTTTCGAAGAAGTATGTTATCTTTTACTATTCGGTTCACTTCCTACTAGTAGTGAACTTAAGGAGTTCAATGAAATATTAGGAGAGAGCAGAGAAATTCCAGAAGGTTTTACTGAAGATATGATATTAAAAGCTCCAAGCCCTAATATTATGAACAAATTAGCTAGAAGTGTTTTGGCGACTTATTCTTATGATGATAATCCAGATGATACAAGTATAGAGAATATGTTAAGACAATGTATAGAATTAATAGCCAGATTTCCAATTTTGGTTGCTTATGCATTCCAAGCGAAATCTCATTATTATGATAACAATAGTCTTTATATTCATAATACCACAAGAAATTTAAGTACTGCAGAAAACTTTTTACATATGCTACGTGTAGATAATAAATTCACTAAATCAGAAGCTGAATTACTTGATCTTTGTCTTGTACTACACGCTGAGCATGGTGGTGGTAATAACTCAGCCTTTACAGCAAGAGTAGTTTCATCTTCAGGTACAGATACTTATTCTGCTATAGCAGCTGCAATAGGATCATTAAAAGGACCTAAGCATGGTGGAGCCAACAACAAAGTTAGACAGATGATGGACGATATCAAGGCTCATATAAAAGATTGGGAAGATAAAAAGGAAATAGAAAATTATCTTACTAAAATATTAAAAAAAGAAGCAAACGATGGATCAGGACTCATCTATGGTATGGGTCATGCAATCTATACATTATCTGACCCGAGAGCTGTCATGCTTAAGAAAAAAGCTCATCAATTAGCTATTGAGAAGGATATGATGAAAGAATATAACCTATACCAATCTATAGAAAATCTAGCACCAGAAGTTTTTGCGAAAGTAAAAGGATCCTCAAAAGAGATATGTGCAAATGTAGATTTCTATTCAGGATTTGTTTATAATATGCTTCAAATTCCACCTGAATTATTTACTCCTATATTTGCTATTGCAAGAATTGGAGGATGGTGTGCACATAGAATAGAAGAATTCTATGGAGCTAACAGAATAATAAGACCTGCCTATAAGAATATTACGGAACCTAGAGATTATAAAAACATAAATAATAGGTATTAATATAATATAATGAAATAATTATTAGTCATGCTAATTATAAGAAAAGTGTTTTGCTGGTCAAAACACTTTTTCTACTTTGCAGGAGGATAAATTAATTCTAATAGATCCAAGATTTAATAATAAAAATAGTCCTTGACAAAACTCTTATCTTTTAATATACTTTTAGAAAATAAAGGCAATGAAGAGAAGAGTAATTAATTTAGAAGCTTACAGAGAGTTCCCTTGTGCTGAGATGGAACAGTGGATATTTAATGAACCAAGACTCTGAGCTGCATACGGATCTTATTAGTTGTAGGAAGTAATAAGTGATGCTATGACGTTTGTTCACGTTACAGAACTAAAGTATAATAAGTACTTGATGAGATTAGTATGGTGACATATTAATGAATTAGGGTGGTACCGCGAATAAATCGCCCCTACGAATATTTGTAGGAGGTGTTTTTTTATGAGCTTTTTTCCATGAAATCAACTTGGAATAATCCTAAATAATAAGTATGAATACAATAAAAATTATTAGAAGGAGTTTGCTTATGAAAGACAATAGAAGACAAAGACCAAGACCAGAATTTCCTAAAAAAGCTGTTGTTACAGCAGGAATGCCTTATGGTAATAAAGAATTACATTTTGGACATGTAGGAGGAGTATTTGTTCACGCTGATACTTATGCAAGATTCTTAAGAGATAGAATAGGTAAAGAAAATGTTATATTCGTATCAGGAACAGATTGTTATGGTTCTCCAATATTAGCTAGTTATAGACAACTTGTAGATGAAAATAAATTTGAAGGAACTATAGAAGATTATGTAAGACAAAACCATAATAAGCAAAGTGAAGTCTTAGAAAAGTATGAGATGAGTCTTAACTTATATGGTGCTTCTGGTTTGGACAAACCTGGAGAATTTCACAAAGAAGTTTCAGAAGATATATTCAATAAATTATATGAAAATGGTTATTTAACCAAGTTATCCACACCACAATTCTATGACCCTGAACATAAAGTATTATTGAATGGTAGACAGGTAGTTGGTAAATGCCCTATAGAAGGATGTAATTCTGACAAAGCATATGCAGATGAATGTTCAATGGGTCATATGTACATGCCTAATGAATTAATAGATCCTAAAAGCATTCTATCAGGTAAAACACCAGAACTTACAGATGTGACTAACTGGTATTTCAAATTAGATGAATATAATGATGTCTTGAAAGACAGAATCAAGGATCTAAAAGAGAATTCTAATTCTCGTAAATATCTATTGAATACTATTGAAGAATTCTTGAAGCCACCAATTATATATGTTAAGAGGAAACAGTTAGAAGATGATTTAGCTGATATACAAGATAAATTACCTAAGCATACAATAATTGATGAACCTAAAAAGCCTTCAATAACTTTTATATTCGATAATTTGGAAGATAGGGATACAGCTAGAGATGTATTTGACAAGCTTGGAATAAGATTCAGAACTGGAAAGACATTAGTTCCTTTTAGATTATCAGGAAATATTGATTGGGGAATTAAAGTGCCTGAAAAAGAAGATTTAGAAGATTTGACATTCTGGGTATGGCCGGAATCATTATGGGCACCAATTTCTTTTACTAAGACTTATTTAGATTCAATTGGTGAAGATCCAGAGAATTGGAAGGATTGGTGGCAATCAAAAGATTCAAAAGTATATCAATTCATTGGTGAAGATAATATTTATTTTTACGGTATTGCTGAAATGGGTATGTTCTTAGCATTACTTGGCATTAATAAGGATAGTTCATTAGATTGGGAAAACATTAATCTACCTCATCTGATACCTAATAATCATGTGCTATTCATGGATAAGAAAGCAAGTAGTAGTAGTGATATCAAACCACCTATGGCAGAGGAATTATTAGACTATTATACAGCAGAGCAATTAAGAATGCATTTCTTGAGCCTTGGTTTAGCTAAGAAGAGTGTAAGTTTCACACCTCAGGTATTTATGAAAGAAGAAGACAGGCAAGGACCGGATACTGTTCTAAAAGATGGTAACTTACTTACTAATGTATTCAATAGACTCATTAGATCTTGTTTCTATACATCTCAAAAGTATTTTGATTCCAAAATCCCTATGGGAGAAGTAGATGAAAAAATATTGGAGGAATCTAAAGAGGCAATACTGAATTATGAAAGACATATGTATAATCATGATTTCCATAGGATTGTCTACGTACTTGACAGCTATATAAGAAAAATGAACAAGTACTGGGTTAATAATATGAAGAAAGCTGAAGCTGACGAAGATAATGAACTTAGAGAAAAAGTTTTAATAACAGCTTTTCATGGTGTGCGTACTGCTATTACATTGATACACCCAATTGCTCCAGACAGTTGTAAAATGGTCAGAGAATATCTTAATGTTAATGAAAACATCTGGAATTGGGAGTATATATTTGATAACATATATTCCTTTATTGAAGATTATGATAACCATAAGATTAAATATCTAGAACCTAGAATAGACTTTTTTGAAAAACATGAAAGTCAATATAAATAATTAGTTCATTTCTATTGCAGAATAAAGATTGTACAACTAGATCTTTATTCTGCAATATTTTTATTTACAGCTAGTTTAAAAAAGGGTATTGACACAGCTAAGAAAAAGGAGTAATATTATTCCATAATAAGTTCTGCCAATGATGGCAGAAAAGTAAAGTTTTTTTATTTTAAGTCTAATGCCAACGATGGCAGAAGTAAAATTATTTTTTTGTCCTAAAACTGCCATCGTTGGCAAAAGAGACATATTAGTGTATAATCATAGACAGGAGGTGCGTATAACAATAGCTGCATGTAAGTGATTGACTTATCTAGAAGATATACTACAAATTATATTAAGGAGAAATTAAAAATGAAAAGAAAAATAATAAGTGTACTTTTAATAATGTGTTTAGTTGTTATATCAGCAGGATGCAAGGCTGAGAATAGTGATGAAGAAAAAGAGGTAACTTTAAACTATTATTCTCATGTTGATGAAAATGGAACACTTACCAATATTATAAATAGATTTCACGAAGAAAATCCTAATATTAAAGTTAATGTTGTTGAATTACCAGCTGATACTAATAAAAAGTTACAGATGATTAGTACAGCATTGCAGGCAGAGGATGATTCGTTGGATATGTTTGATGCGGATGTAACATGGCCTCCAATTTTTGCTTCAGCTGGCTGGGTAACAGATTTAACTGACCAATTGACACAAGATGAAAAAGATAAATATCTGCCTGGTGCAATAAATGCAAATATATATAAGGATAAATTATGGGGACTACCTTACAGAATTGATGCAGGTATGCTTTATTACAGAAAAGACTTATTGAAAAAATATAATAAGCCTGTTCCAGAAACTTGGGAAGAGTTAGTTGAAACAGCTACATATATAATGGAAAAAGAACCAGAAATGAAAGGTTTGGCAGGGTCATGGAAACAATATGAAGGTTTGACATGTAATTTAATGGAATATGTTTGGAGTTATGGTGGGGATGTTTTCGATGAAGACGGAAAAGTGATCTACAATTCCCCTGAAACTGTTAAAGCCACAAAGATGATGGTTGATATGATTAATACTTCAAAAATTACTCCAGAAGGAATTATCAACTTTGGTAGCGGTGATGCTAGAGCTCCATTTTTTGCTGGAAAATTAGTTTTTCTAAGAGACTGGCCAAGTGGATGGAACAAATCACAAGATGCAGATAAATCACAAGTAGTAGGAAAAGTTGGGATAGCACAATTACCAAAAGCAGATAAAGATGGTAACAGTTATTCTACTCTTGGTGGATGGCAAATCATGGTATCAAAATTTTCAAAGAACCAAGAAGAGGCAATAAAATTTGCTAAATTCATGGCTGGTGAAGAAGCTGAGAAAATGGAAGCTCTTGGACTAAGTCATTTACCATCTATCAAGTCATTATATGAAGATAAAGAGATTCTTGAAAAAATGCCTTTTGTTGAGAATATGTTACCAGTATTCATGAATGCTAATCCAAGACCAAAATCACCATATTATTCAGAAATCTCCAATGTACTTCAACTACAGACACAATTAGCTTTTGTAGGAGAAAAAACAGTTGAAGATGCAGTTAAAGATGCTGATAACGAGATTAAGAAGATAATCGGACAATAATATATTGAATTAATTTCAGTTAGTGATATGAAACGAGAGATTAGAGAGAACGTTGGATGGAATAATTTTCTATCGGCGTTCTAATCTTTATAGAACAAAAACTCCACTTGGATTAAATATATATAACATGTGGTGGAAGCACAATATATTAATATAACTAGAATGAATAAAAATTAGGAGTGACCGAATATGCAAAAACAGAAGGCCAAAATGGGTTATATATTCATAATACCTTCAATTGTATTAGTATTGGTTTTTATAGTATATCCTGTTATTAATACAATTAACATGAGTCTTTATGATCTTCGTATTCAGACTTTGGCAGAGGGCAAGAAATTTGTTGGGTTTGATAATTATATCAAATTATTCAGTGATAAGACTTTTATAGAGAGTTTGAAGTTTACATTGATGTTTACAGTTGTTGCTGTAACCTTGGAAACTTTGATAGGTATGATTTTTGCCTTAATCATGAATAAAGCTATTCCAGGACAAGGTATAATTAGAACTGCTGTACTAGTGCCTTGGGCTATACCTACTATAGTTTCAGGTTTGATGTGGCAGTTCATGTATAGTGATCAATATGGAATCATCAATCTTATACTAAGCAAACTTCATCTTATTCAAGATTATATACCTTGGCTTATTGAGAAAAATACAGCCATAATAGCAGTTATTATTGCGGATGTATGGAAAACTACACCTTACATGTCACTGCTTATTCTATCAGGGCTTCAAACAGTTCCTGAAAGTCTATATGAAGCGGCTTCCCTTGATGGAGCTAACAAGATACAGAGATTTTTTAGAATTACACTGCCAATAATTAAACCGGTTGTTGTTGTAGCTATATTATTTAGAGTGCTTGCTACATTCCGTATATATGATTTGGTAGTCGCACTAACAAGCGGTGGGCCAGCTGACGGAACTCAAAGTTTATCTCTATATACAATCAAGACTTATTTCAATTTTGGTAATCTTGGATATGGTGCAACATTAGCCGTAGTAACCTTTATAATTTCCCTATTGATAAGCTTTTTGTTTATGGATGCGTTGAAGACCAAGATGGAGAAGGTGTAATGATGAAAAAAAATACTAAATCAATAAAACTAAAAAAATATATTAAAGGAGTTTTGTTTGCCTTATTCTTCATATTTTTTGTTGGTGGAATCATATTTCCGTTTATATGGCAATTTTTAAATTCATTTAAGAATCAGAAAGATCTATTTAGCATTCCTCCCACATTTTGGCCATCAGAATGGACATTACAGAATTACATAGATGTCTTTGAAAGACAACCCTTTTTACTATATTTGAAAAACAGCACAGTTATTTCATTGGTAAGTACAGCATTGTCAGTGTCAATAGGATGTTTAGCAAGCTATGCTGTTTCAAGAACTGATATAAAAGGGAAAAAGGTATTCATGTTAGTGCTGCTGAGCATAACTTTACTACCACCAATAACAATTATTAATCCTATATATAAAATGATGAAGAATCTTAGATTGCTTAACACTTATTGGGGGCTGGCACTAGCTATCACAACCACACAATTACCAATGGCAGTATGGTTCTTATCAACATTTTTCAAATCAGTACCTAATACTTTAGAAGAGAGCGCAATGATTGATGGAGCATCTATTTTCAAATGCTTCTATAAAATTATCATGCCTCTTGTTGCACCGGGATTATTTACTGTAAGTATACTTGTATTCATAACTGCATGGAATCAATATCTATTTGCGCAAGTATTGAATCCATTAAAGATTAGACGTACGGTTACAGTAGGAATCACTCTTTATCAAACAGATTATACTGTTCCTTGGGGAACCATGTGTGCAGCTTCTATTGTAATCACAGTACCACTGATAATTGTTGTTCTATTACTCCAAAGAAAGATTATATCAGGTATACTTGATGGAGGAGTAAAAGAATGATGATTTATAAACATAATTATGTTGCAGGAGCCTATAAAAGAAAATTGACAAAAGGCTATTTTCAATACTTAAGGTATAATTATGGTTCTGTAAAGGTAGATAAAGCAAAAGGTAATGAAGTAATAATTGATTATGCTCTGGATCTTGCCTATAGTAAAGATAAAGTGGATAAATACCGTTACCAACATTATTATAATAAGCTTAAAGATTATTTTATGGATTTTACTCTTTTAGAAGATTATACAGATGAGGAGATATACGGTGATATACATAAAATCAGACAAGAAACATTTGATAAAGACATGAAAGATATTTATAGTAGCTATAGTTTAGATGAAGAATATATTTCAACGAATAAATTGGAAAAATTGAATTTTGATAATGCCATTATTAATTTAATTTATAGTGGTATACCAAAGAAAATAAGATACAATACTAGTGTAATCAATAAGTTGGAAATTTTGAAAACTAAGATGATGATTGCAGAAGAACTTATATTTTTAGCAGGTGACAATAAACAATTATTAACTCTTTTGCAGATAATCGTCAACAATGAGTTATTAGAGTTTAGAGATAAAAAAATAGTTATCTATGTAAAAAAAAGTAGCATTCATGATGAAGCAACAATTGATGATTATTATGATATTATGGATAATCAAGCTACTATAGAATCTAATGACTTAATTAAAAAGAATACACAAATAAAAATCTATGACAATACTTCTGTAGGAATGGATTTCAGTAAACTGGAGAAAGAAGATGCCATATTATTTGGTAAAGCCTCCAGTAATAAAACACTTGTTATAGGTCTAGGTGAGAAACATATATTTTCATTGAAAAATGTTTCTTTTGATTACTTTATATTGTCTACTGTTCAAAATGTAGTAGTTTCAAGATATACTAACATTTATAGAAACGGCAGCAGTGATATTCCATATATAATAGGTTATGTCATAAAAGAGTTTGATTGTGATTATGACTTTACTGGTAATGAAAGAATAACTATGAGCTTATTTCATTATAATTGTTTACTTAATGAATATGGTATAAAAAGATGTAGAGAGGTATTTAAATCAGGTGAAGATATTAACAACTTGCTGCCCATTAAATACATGAATTTTTATTCAACAAGTATAAAGAGGAATGATTTTCCAGAGTTTCTAATGGATAAACAACAAAGTGAAGCAGATTATAAAGTTGCAGAAAGAGAAATCTTATATGAATTTATCAATAATCATTTTAGAGGTAAATATATCTCATGTTATTATAATGCAGATAATATAGAAAAGACAACAGATGATGTTTATAATCATGAACACAATAATAATGTACTTGTAACAGGGTTGTTATTTGATGATAATGTTTCATTAAAACCTGTAGAAGCAGAAAAATTAAATAAAAGTTTGATTTCACCTAGGGAGTATTTTAAGAATGATATAGAACGAGATCTAAGATATTGCTGTAACTTTTTATATTTTGCCACGGATAATATTGTTGAAGCTTATAATTCTACAAGGAAAGAACTTCCAAATGAAAAGATTGATGTAGGTAAGATTTTTCTTGGATACAAGTATGTAAATGAAGATACTAACAGAGAAGAATATTTTCCATTATATAATAAAGCATTCATAGGCTGTACCAAATCCGGTCAAGTAATTTTCGGTAGAAGAACTTTACAAGGTGGTAAGATAATAATCAACAATGAAGAAATTACATGGGATAGAGATGATGTAAATAGTGACAATGGAAATGTCAATATCATTACTCCATATATTGATAATCAGGATTTGAGCAAGAATAATGAAGATTATAGAAAATTTTTCTATTCATATGGTAAAAATAGGTTAAATATTGTTATAATAAATAATAAAATAGTTTGTGTAAGATATGGAGAAGTATCTATACCTAGTATAGGAGTTGTTCTGTCTGTTACAGGCGATTATATAAAAAGGTTAGTAGATTCACTGGGATTGACTGGTATTAATGATGATTATTATAAAATTACTAAACCTTATAAACTGGATGTATATCTTGAAAAGCCTGAGGATATGACCCAAGGACAATGGGATGATATTAGTTGGGTTTATGGTGGAGCTACACTGCTAGTTGAAAATGGCAAGAATCTGGTTTCTAATAACCAAGTGCAAATTGAAGCATTTAAAAGAGAAGGATGGTTTCATCCTCTTTCAATGCAGACCCAAGAGACTCAAGTACAAGATTGGGTTAGAGGTCCTAGAACAGTTGTTGGTCTAACGAGAACTAATAAATTTTTTGTGTTCGTTTTTTCTGGAAGAACAAAAGAAAGTTGTGGAGCTAATTTCAATGAAATAGTTGGTATTCTAGAAAAAGAAGTAGGAGCAGTTGATTGGGTAATGAATCTAGACGGAGGAGCTTCTAGTTGTCTAAGTATGATTTATAAGAATCAACTAATTGAACTGAGCTATCCATGTACATCAGATCTTTCGTCAGCAGGAATGATAAGACCAATAAATTCTATGTTAATTATGAAATAGAATAATTTTTTCCAATAGAAAGAAGGGAAGAAATGGGAAAAAACAATTTAACCATTAAGGATATAGCTAAGAGGACAGGTTTTTCTGTTAGAACTGTATCAAGAGTTATAAACAACGGACAATACGTAAAAGAAGAAACAAGAAAAATTATTAATGATGTCATCAAAGAAACTGGTTTTGAAACAAATATATATGCAAAGAGTCTTAGAAAGAAGACAGCAAAGAATATTATACTTGTTATTGAGAAACAACAAGACCTGTATCCAGGACAATGGTATTCCAATATGTTCCAGAACATTATTAATCAAGCTTCTGCTTATGAATATAATGTTTTCATGTTTCAATTCAATATGGATGATGAAGAAGAGAATAAAAAAAATATACATCTTCTAAAATCTGGTTTTGTTGATGGTGCTATAATCCTTAACATTCAAAAAGATGATAATAAGATAAGATTATTCCAGGAATTAGGTATTCCCTATGTAACTATAGGAAAGAATTATAATTATCCCGAAAATCCATTTGTTGAAATCGATAACTATAAAGCATCATACCTTGTTACACAATATCTTATAAGAAGTGGTTGTAAGTCCATCCTTTTTTTCCTTGGTAGTAATAGGTATATTTCTAATGAGGAAAGAAGAGAAGGATTCTATACAGCTGTTTTGGATAATAAATTACAAAAGCAGGATTTTATTATATATGAAGGAATCAAGTCATATAAAGAAGCATATACAGCGTGTAATCAAATAATTGAAGAGGGTAAATTGCCAGATGCAATATTTGTGTCTGGAGATGAAAAAGCTTTTGGTGTACTAAAATCCCTTAATGAGAAGGGAATATCCATTCCTGAAGATATACAGGTTGTTGGATTTGATAATATACCTATTTCAGAATTCACTGTTCCATCTTTGACAACAGTTGAACAGAATGCCAAGGATATTTCATCTAAGGCAATAGAGATATTGATAGGTATGATAAATGAAGAAGATAATTATGATGGTGAAACAAAAATAATATTTGACCCCAAAATAATATATCGCCATACTACTAGAAAAATTGAGGAATAAACTCATATAGCATACACTTTTACAGGAAAGGAATTAATGAAATATGAATTTTGCTATGGTAATTAATGTTTACATTGATACTGATAAAAATATGATAAATGTATTCGATCATCCAACAGGTCTAGAGAGTTTTGAAGACGATAATACATTGGTAAATACAATAAAAAGTGTTAATGAATTGAAAGTAGATGATGAAGATAATCTTAAAATATATATATTTGCAATAGGAACTAATGAAGATACAACGAAAGATAGTATTATTAGAGATAAAGTAGCAGGAGTCATGAATACTTGTAGATTCCCTAATTCAATATATACTAATACAGATATCAATAATTATAGAATAAATACTCAAAATGAATTTTTTTCTGTTAAAGGCTATCCTGAAATAAGGACATTAGGATTCATGATTCCTTATTTACTGGACGAAGATATAATTATTCAAATTGATGATGATGAATTATTGAGAAAAGATTATATGGTTTATATAAAAGAAGTGTTGAACGATAATGAGGACAAATATATCTTTACTGCACCTTATGAAAAAAATGGTACCATAAGAATAAAAACAGAAGATAAATTAAAAAGCTGGAAAAAATTTTCCTCTATGGATAACGATATCATAAGACTTACCAAGGATGATAATATAAAAGAAACTTTATTTGGTTTCGGTGGAAATATGATAGTCAGAAAAGACTTCGCAGGAAAAATGTTTTATCCAGAGGATGTTCCAAGAGGTGAGGATTTCTCATTATTGTTAGCTAGTAGATTGATATATGCTAATGGTAATGAAAAAGCTGATATACATAAGGAAGATAAAATGTTCAAAGCATATTTTCTAACGGATAAGGCTGTAACAATAATCCATGAACCACCAGTAGAAGCAAAAGCTGATTTCTTATTCTACCTTGAGAAGAATCTGAAGAGATTTATCATGGAATGGAATATGTTCACTAATCAAAAAGCCATCAATAGGGAAGAGTTAAAGGACTTATCAGATTATATGAGCGAAATGATCGGATATGATGATATGGCAAAAAAGGTTAATGAAATTATAGACGAAGTAAATGATCTTAATGAATTTAACTTGGAAGACGTAGAAAAACTGCGAAGCAGATTATTAGACTATATAAATCACTACAAGGAATTAGACAGATTTACATTGTTCAAAGCTAGGCAGCATCATTATATAAATTCTATAAATGAATTGAAAAAGAATAAAGAGTTCGTCAACAAATTATTAAATAATTAATTGCAATAATAGAGGCTTTTTTCAATAGGGAAAGAGCCTTTATTATTTTAGGTTTTTTTCCTTGTCCTGTGTTGACTAGATATTTATAGTAAGGTATAATACCATAAGGATAATACCAATGAATATGAATTAAAATTTGGTGAATTTTGACTCATATCATAGAAATGAGTGATTAAAATGGTAAAAAGTATGACAGGCTTTGGTAGAGGAGAATATGTATCTAATGATAGAAAGATGACAGTTGAAATTAAATCTGTTAATCATAGATATTGTGATATCAATGTTAGAATGCCAAAGAAAATAAGCTTTCTAGAAAATAATATTAGAAACTTTGTCAAGAAAAAAGTATCTAGAGGTAAGGTGGACATATTTATCTCTTATGAAGATAATTCTGAAGGGAATGAATGTATTAAGCTTAATGAAGACCTGATAGGACAATACCTAAAGTACTTTGATATCATCAGTGAGAAGTTTGAACTTGATAACGATATAAGAGTATCTAATATCACTAGATATCCTGAAGTCATAACTATAGAAGAACAGGATGTTGATGAAGAGCTATTATGGAATCTAATGGAGAAGGCATTGACAATAGCTATAGAAAAGCTTATTTCTACTAGAACAACAGAAGGCGAATTATTGAAAAAAGATATAATACAGAAGCTTGACACTATCAATAACTTAGTTTCCAATATCAAAACTAGAGCACCATATGTTATTGAAGAGTACAAAGTCAAATTGGAAAATAGAATAAATGATTTATTAAGTAGTACTATTGATGAAGCAAGGCTTGCTGTAGAAGTTGCTATATTTGCTGATAAATGTTGTGTGGATGAAGAAATTGTTAGACTAGAGAGCCATATTGAACATATGAGACGTACTTTAGATAAAGATATTCCTATTGGTAGGAAACTCGATTTTCTTTTACAAGAAATGAATAGGGAATCAAACACGATTTTATCAAAATCAAATGATATTGAAGTTTCTACTAATGGATTAGAGCTTAAAACAGAAATAGAAAAAATCCGCGAACAAATCCAAAATATTGAATAAGTATATTCTATGTTTGTTGAATTGAATAAGCTAATCATATTAAATATTTAATTCAGTATATATAGTAAGGGAGATTAAGATAATGATTCAAATGGTTAATATTGGTTTTGGAAATATTATATCTGCTAATAGAATAATTGCAATTATTAGTCCAGAATCCGCACCTATAAAAAGAGTTATCCAGAATGGCAGGGATGATGGGAAATTAATAGATGCTACATATGGCAGAAAAACCAGAGCTGTTATTATAATGGATAGTGGTCATGTTATATTATCTGCTATTCTACCAGAGACAGTAGGACAAAGACTTATAAAAGATAATTCGGATTTAATTGAAGAGGATAAAAAAAATATGCTATAGCATATATAGAACCTAAATAATAACAAAAAACATAATTAAAGGTGATTAGATGAATAAAAAGGGTATACTCATAATTATATCAGGTTTTTCAGGCGCTGGAAAAGGTTCTGTTGTTAAAGAACTTTTATCAAAAGGAGATTACATTCTTTCAATATCTTCTACAACTAGAGCACCACGAGAATATGAGGAACATGGAAGAGAGTATTTTTTTGATACTAGAGATGACTTTGAAAGCATGATAGATAATAATGAACTTATAGAGTGGGCATCCTATTGCGATAACTATTATGGTACACCTAGAAAATTTGTAGAAAATAATCTTGAGCAAGGTAAAAATGTGATTCTTGAGATTGAGATGCAGGGTGCTCTTGATGTCAAAGCACAATATGACGATGCAGTATTAATTTTCATAACAGCACCAAGTGTAGCTGAATTGAAGGCAAGATTAGAAAAAAGAGGAACAGAAAGTTCTGATATCATTAACAAAAGGCTTAAAAGATCATATGAAGAAGCAGAAGTTATCAATAAATATGATTATATTGTTGTTAATGATGATTTACAAAAATGTGCAAATGACATTAATACAATCATTAATGCAGAGCACAAAAGAGCTAATAGAAGTGGTGAACTAAAAGATAGATTAAAAGATGAATTTGCAGAGCTTTTGAAAGGAGAGATATAGATGTTACATCCATCTTACACAGATTTAATGACAACAATCAATGACAGAATGAGTAGTGATGAAGAAAAACTTAAAAGCAGATACTCAATCGTTGTTGCTTCAGCAAAGAGAGCTAGAGAGATTATCGGAGGGGACGAAGTATTATCAAGTAATAATTATACTAAGCCCTTATCAAATGCAGTAAATGAACTTTATGAAGGCAAAATTGATATAGTAGCACATGATATAGCTGAGGATGACCAATAAATAAGGGGGATACCCCCTTTTTTTATGCACTTATAAAGATTTTTTATTCTATATAAAAGTTCTCTTTTAAGAGGGCGATTACATTGTTATATGGTTATTCATATGTTATAATAAGAAAATAATGGTATGTGATTGATTGATATATACAAGCCTAATTAAATAATTGCTATAGAATAAGTAATTATATTGGTTTTACATAAAAGGAAGATTATATGAATAAATATGCAGATATTATTGTTGATATATCTCATTCAAAGTTAGATAGAGTATTTCAATATCGTGTCCCCCATAACTTGATGGATAAGATTGTAATTGGAACTGTTGTTGATATACCTTTTGGTAAAGGAAATAAAAATTTAAAAGGATATGTTATAGGGTTTACTGATAAACCTAACTTTGACGTGGATAAGATTAAAGACATTACAGGTGTAGCGTCAATGAACATGTCCATAGAAGCTCATCTAATCAAATTAGCTGTTTGGATGAAAGAACGATATGCATGTACCATAATATCAGCTCTTAGAACATTGATTCCAATAGGTAAAAAGGTTAATGAAAAGACACAAAAAGAAATTGTTAGAATAATTGAAGCTGATGAGTTGAAATCATATATAAAAATGTGGGATAACAAAAATTATAAGGCTTTAAGCAGAGCTGGAAATCACTTGCTTACTTGTGAAAAATGCAAGCAAAGTACTATAATTAAAAAGGCTGATATAACTCCAGCAGTACTTTCCAACTTAGAGAAAAAAGGAATTATAAAAATTAATTCAGAACGTATTTATAGAGAACCATATAATGTTAATAATATAAGAAGAAGTAAAAACAAATTACCTAATATAGAGCAGCAAAAAGTTATTAACAAGGTATTGAGTAATCTGAATAAGGAAAGTCAGGTTCATTTGATCCATGGTATTACAGGTAGTGGAAAAACAGAAGTCTACATGCAAATAATAGAAAAAGTCCTTGAGAAAGGGCAACAGGCTATAGTATTGATACCTGAAATAGCTTTGACTCCTCAGACAGTTAGAAATTTCATATCAAGATTTGGTAATCAGGTGGGTGTAATGCATAGTAAGCTATCAGCTGGTGAAAAATATGATGGTTGGAGAAGAGCAAGAGACGGTGATATATCTATTATGATAGGTCCTAGATCTGCGGTTTTCACTCCATTCAAAAAGCTTGGTATGATAATAATTGATGAAGAACACGAAATGAGTTATAAGTCAGAGGTATCACCCAAATATCACGCTAGAGAAGTAGCAATTAAAAGAGGTGAGATGACTGGTGCTGATGTGGTACTAGGTTCAGCTACACCATCTCTGGAATCATATCATTTAGCTAAAGAAGGTAAATATACTTTATTGGAATTAAAAGAAAAAGCAGCTTCAACTAATAAGTTGGATGTTAAGGTCATTGATATGCGTGAAGAATTGATTAATGGAAATAAATCAATATTTAGTGATACTCTAAGAAATGAAATACAGAATAAATTATTCAACAAAGAACAAATCATTTTGTTTTTAAATAGAAGAGGTTATTCAAGATTTGTATCTTGTAGACAATGCGGGTATGTAATTAAATGTGATAGTTGTGATATACCATATACATATCATGCTTTTGGTGATAAACTAATATGCCACTATTGTGGTAAAACAATCAATATGGTTAGTAAATGTCCTTCATGCAATTCCAAGTACATCAAGCAATTCGGAATAGGGACAGAGAAAGTGGAGTCTTATGTAAAGAAAGAATTTCCTACAGCAAGGGTCTTGAGAATGGATCTTGATACGACTACAAGAAAAAATAGTTATGATACAATATTAGGGAAGTTTAGAAATGGTGAAGCAGATATTCTTATAGGAACTCAAATGGTTGCAAAAGGTCATGATTTTCCTGATGTGACACTAGTTGGTGTTATAGCTGCTGATTTATCTCTTTATATGAGCGATTTCAGAGCTTCAGAGAGGACATTTCAATTATTGACACAGGTTACAGGCAGAGCAGGTAGAAGCAACCTACAGGGAACAGCTATAATTCAATCCTATACTCCAGAGCATTATAGCATAACCAAGTCAAAGGAACAAGATTACATTGGATTTTATGAAGCTGAGATTAAGTATAGGCAAGTAATGAATTATCCGCCATTCTCCAATTTGTTAGTGTTGTTGATTCAATCCACTAACGAAAAAGAGTTGATTAGAAGATCTTTTGAATTAAAAAATGATATATTATTAGTTGCATCCAGAATGGGACTTGAAATAATCGGTCCATCACCAGCTAATGTATCTAAAATAAAAAATAATTATAGAAGAGTGATTTTATTAAGAAGTACAGGATATAAGGAGTTGATGCAATTCATTAATAGATATATGGAAAGACTTAGTATTAAATACAAAGACATTTCAATACAAATGGATATTAATCCATTGATTTCATATTAAATAAATGTAACTGAAATAATATTAATAAAATGTTAAAAGGAGTGTTCTTATAATGGCTTTAAGACAAATAAGAATTGATGGCGACGAGATTTTAAGGAAAAATTGTAAAGAGATTAAAGAAATAACAGAAAATATAAAAGTGTTGGCTGAAGATATGATAGAAACTATGAATAGCGCTAATGGAGTTGGTCTTGCTGGACCACAAGTAGGTATTCTAAAGCAAATAGTGGTTATTGATGTTGGAGAAGGTCCAATGGTTCTGATTAACCCCAAGATCGTTAAGACAAAAGGTGAACAGCTAAATCCAGAAGGTTGTTTAAGTATTCCAGGAAAATCTGGAGAAGTTAAAAGACCTGCATATGTTAAAGCTGAAGCATTGAATCTAGATGGAGAGAAGATTGTTGTTGAAGGAAGAGAGTTATTGGCTGTAGCATTATGTCATGAAACAGACCATCTTAAGGGCAGATTATTTACTGATATAGCAGAAAACATAGTACAAGAATAAAAAAGAGGGTGAGAATTTGAAAGTAGTATTTATGGGAACTCCTGATTTTTCAGTACCTACTTTACAGGAGTTAATCAATTCTGAACATGAAGTAGTTGCTGTTGTCACTAAACCAGATAAACCAAAAGGAAGAGGTAATAAAGTTATTTCTACACCTGTAAAAGAAGTAGCAGTAAGCAATGATATAAAAGTATATCAACCACAAAAATTAAGTGAAAATGACTTTGTGGAAGCTATGGAAGAGATTAATCCGGATGTTATAGTTGTTATAGCTTTTGGTAAAATCTTACCTAAGCGAATACTTAATCTACCTAAACATGGCTGTATTAATGTACATGCTTCCTTATTACCTAAATACAGAGGGGCAGGACCTATTCAATGGTCTATAATCAACGGTGAATCTGAAACAGGTATAACAACTATGTATATGGATGTTGGGATAGATACAGGCGATATGCTTTTAAAAGAAGCTGTTAAAATTGAAGATACAGACACAGGTGGTTCATTGCATGATAAATTATCTGATGTCGGTGCAAAATTATTGATTAAAACTTTAAAAGAAGTACAAAATAATACTATAATTAGAATAAAACAAAATTCAGATGAATCAACATATGCACCTATGCTTGAAAAAAGCTTAGGAAATATTAACTGGGAGATCGAAGCTTACAAGATTGAGTTGCTTATTAGAGGATTGAATCCATGGCCTAGTGCTTATACTTATCTAGGTAATAAGATACTTAAGGTATGGGCAGGTAAAGTGATAGACGATTCATATAACGGTAAACCAGGAGAGATTGTTAATATTCAAAAAGATGGATTTGTTGTAAAATGTGGGAATCAATGTATACTGATTAAAGAAGTACAGTTGCAAGGTAAAAAAAGAATGTCTGCTGGTGCTTTTTTAAGAGGGTACAAGCTTCAAGTAGGAGAAATTCTAGGAAGGAGATGATAGCATGAGAGGAATTGGCTCATATGGTCTTTTTTATGACCCTACGTTCATTATATTGATACCTGCCATGCTTTTATCTTTGTATGCACAATCAAAGGTAGCATCTACATTCAAAAAATATTCTGGCTATAGAAATTCACGAGGATATACAGGTAAGGATGTAGCTGAAATGATATTGCGACAGGCAGGAATCTATGATGTAAGAGTAGAACATGTTAGTGGTAGATTAACTGACCACTACGATCCAAGATCAAAAGTATTAAAATTATCTGATGCAGTATATAATAATCAATCTATTGCTGCAGTTGGGGTTGCAGCGCATGAATGTGGTCATGCCATACAGCATAATACGGGATATACTTTTTTGAAGATAAGACATGCGATTTTTCCTGTTGTCAATATATCATCAAAACTTGCTTTTCCTATTATATTACTTGGTTTGATTGCAAACATTTTTTTCCTGAAATTAGGGATTATATTATTTGCAGCTGTAGTATTGTTTCAATTGGTTACTCTACCAGTTGAATTCAATGCTTCCAATCGTGCAATAGGGATATTGGAGTCAAATGCTTATCTTTCTTATGAAGAGATAGTACCTGCGAAAAAAGTTCTATCAGCAGCAGCCCTCACTTATGTTGCGGCAGCGGCAGCTTCAATATCTAGTTTGTTAAGATTATTGCTTATAGCTGGTAGAAGAAATGACTAATAAGATAAAGTTCGTCGGGGGTAGAAATGACAAAAGCGAGTAATGATAAAACGAATAAGATTAATGCTAGAAATGTAGCGTTAGAGATTATAACAAGCATATTCAAAGATAAAGCATATACGAATATTGCTATTGATAAGTATTTCAAGAATCATAATGATATATCTAAGATAGATAGGGCGTTTATTACTAGAATCGTAGAAGGTACAGTCGAACATGTAATAACTATAGATTATATAATCAATAAGTTCTCCAAGACAAAAACTAATAAAATGAAAAAAATCATTTTGTATATTTTGAGATTATCAGTCTATCAGATAAACTATATGGATAAAGTACCTGTATCTGCTGTCTGTAATGAAGCTGTCAAGTTAGCTAAAAAAAGAAAATTGGGTAATCTATCTGGATTTGTGAATGGTGTATTAAGGAATATAGCACGAAATATAGATTCAATACAATATCCTAATGAAAATGATGAACCAGTTGAATACCTATCAATAATGTATTCTTTCCCAATGTGGATTGTTGAATTGTGGTTGAAGCATTATGATTATGAAACCGTAAAAGAAATGTGTATCAATAGTAATAAAACTGTTAAAACCAATATTAGATGTAACCTAACAAAGACTAATCCAGAAGAATTAATGAAGCAGTTACAGGATTCTAATGTAGATGTGGAAAAAGGGAAGCTCCTTGATTATGCTTTGAAGATTAGTAATTATAACAATATCAGAGGTTTGGAGGCTTTTAATCAAGGTAAATTTACAGTACAGGATGAAAGTTCCATGTTAGTGGCTCAATTGGCAAATCCAAATAAGGATATGTTAGTCATTGATGTATGTGCTGCTCCTGGAGGAAAAACAACTCATTTTGCAGAAAAGATGAATAATGCTGGAAGTGTTGTCTCTAGAGACATTTATCCGAAAAAATTACAGTTGATTGCTGAAAATGTAAAAAGATTACAGTTGAATAATGTTGATATAAAAGAGTATAATGCATTAGAGATTGATAGTTCAATGATAGAAAAGGCTGATATAGTAATAGCAGATGTTCCATGTTCAGGACTTGGAATAATAAGAAAGAAACCTGATATTAAATATAATGTAGAAAGAAAAGATATAAATGATCTGATTGATATTCAAAGGAATATATTAAAAGTTGTTTGCAAATATGTAAAAACAGGTGGTATACTTATGTATAGCACATGTACTGTTAATCCAGAAGAAAACATAAAGAATGTTAATTGGTTCACTGATAATTTCCCTTTTGAATTAGTTGATTTTGAGGATAATTTACCTGATACAATCAATAATAACAAAAAGGGGTATATTCAATTATTACCTGGATTTTATGATACAGATGGTTTCTTCATAGCTAAGCTAAGAAGAATTGGTAATTAGAACATAATGGAAGGAATATTAGAATTTGAATGATAAGGTTGATATTTTATCAATGTCCATGGATGAATTGATAGAATTTATGGAAAAAATAGGTGAAAAGAAATTTAGGGCTAAGCAGATATATGAGTGGTTACATGAAAAAAGAGTATCCTCTTTTACTGAGATGACCAATATATCTAAGGCATTACAAGATAAATTAGCTGTTAACTGCGATATAGTAACGCTTCGTGAAGTTAAAAAATTAGAGTCAAAAGATGGAACTAGAAAGTATCTGTTTGAATTAAATGATCATCATGTAGTTGAGAGTGTTTTCATGTCTTATAAGCATGGTAATTCAGTATGTATATCTTCTCAGGTTGGATGTAGGATGGGATGTAAATTCTGTGCATCAACTATTGGGGGATTAAAAAGGAATTTGACAGTTTCTGAGATGCTGGGACAAGTATATGAAATAAACAGAATAAGCGGTCAGAGAATATCTAATATAGTTATTATGGGGACTGGTGAGCCTTTAGATAATTATGATGTTCTGATAAAGTTTATTAAGATTATAAACTCAGAAGAAGGAATGAATATTAGTCAAAGAAACATTACTGTATCTACTTGTGGTATCATTGAAAAGATTAATGATATAGCCGATGAAAATTTAAAGATCACTTTGGCTATATCATTACATGCTCCCAATAATTCAATTAGAAAAACCATGATGCCTATTGCTAATGCATATGACTATGATTTATTAATTGAGGCATGTAAAGATTATGTTAAAAAAACTAAGAGAAGAATTACATTCGAATATAGTTTGGTAAAAGGTGTTAATGATGGGATTGAATGTGCTAAGGAACTATCAAAAGTATTAAAAGGAATTTTATGTCATGTCAATCTAATACCAGTTAATCAAGTAGAAGAAAGAAGCTACAGGCATAGCAGTAAAGACACTATACTAGCCTTCAAAAATGTATTGGAAAAACATAAAATACCTACTACTATTAGACGAGAATTGGGAAGCGACATTGATGCAGCATGTGGACAGCTTAGAAGAAGTTACACTAAAGACAAAAATAAGGAAGTATAAATTATTTTAATAAACAGGTAATACTTATAGGAGGTTATATGAAAGCTATAGGGAAAACCCATAAAGGGAAAATAAGGAATATAAATCAAGATAGTTTTTACATTTCTAATGAAAAAATTGGAAACCTTCCTAATCTTTATATAATTGCTGATGGGATGGGTGGACATAAAGCGGGAGAGTATGCTTCAATGTGTGCTGTTGAAGAATTCGTTGGTTATGTTAAGAAAAATGAATACCCACATATTACAGATACTTTTATTAATGGTATAAATTACATAAATGAAATAATTCATAATAAATCATTGGCAGATGAGAATTTTTTCGGTATGGGCACAACATTCATTGTTTGTTCAGTTGAAGATAATAAATTATTTGTTGCTAATGTTGGAGATAGTAGATTATATTTAATCAATAATGCTATTAATCAAATAACAGAAGATCATTCGTTAGTTGAAGAAATGATTAAATCTGGTAAACTATCAAGAGGTCAAAGTAAAAATCATCCAAATAAAAATATTATTACTAGGGCTGTTGGTGCAGATGAAACTGTAAAATGTGATATATTTACCTTGAACATAACTAGTGAGGAATTTATCCTAATGTGTTCAGATGGTTTGACCAATATGTTAGAAGATGATACAATTCTCCAAGTGGTCGGTTCTGATAAAAAACTTGATGAAAAGCTTGATGAACTGATTGAACTTGCTCTGAATAATGGAGGAACTGATAATATAGCAGCTGTATTAATAAAAGGGGAATGAGGTGACATGGTATGTTGCAGCCAGGAGTAATTTTAAGTGGTAGATATGAAATAATTGAAAAAGTTGGTTCAGGCGGTATGTCTATTGTATATAAAGCTAAATGTAATAAGCTGGAGAGATTTGTAGCCATAAAAGTTCTAAGAGATGAATTTTGCTTGGATGAAGAATTTGTCAGAAGATTCAAAGTGGAGGCTCAATCAGCAGCTAGTTTATCACATCATAATATTGTTAATATATATGACGTAGGAAATGATAAAAATATTTATTATATAGTAATGGAATTATTGGAAGGAATTACCCTAAAGGAGTATATTAAGAATAATGCGCCATTATCTGATGCTGAGACTATCAAAATTGCTGCGTCTATTGCTTCAGCGTTAGAACATGCACATGAAAATCATATTATACATAGGGACATCAAGCCACAAAATATCATCATTACAAAAGATGGTATTGCAAAAGTAGCTGATTTTGGTATTGCCAGAGTAGCTACAGATAAGACTATTGTAGCCCCTACTAATGCAAGTGGTTCAGTTCACTATATATCTCCAGAACAAGCCAGAGGTGGCTTTTGTGACGAAAAAAGTGATTTGTATTCACTAGGTATTACTATGTATGAGATGGCTACAGGAACCTTGCCTTATCAAGCTGAAAGTCCAGTTTCAGTAGCTCTTCTTCACATAAATGAAGATCTGCCAAGTCCAAGAGAGAAAAATCCTGATATTACTAAATGCCTGGAATCAATTATAATCAAGGCTACTTTAAAGAAAACTGAATTCAGATATTCCAGTGCAGATGAGTTGATGGAAGATCTGAAAAAAGCGAATATATCACCTGAAGAAGATTTTGTTGACATAAAGGTAGTTGATGATTCACCTACCCTCTTTATGTCTGATAATGATATGAAAAAAATATGGAAAGAAAAAGAAAATAATACTGTTACCGAGAAAAAATCCAATCTTGAGAAAGTTGTGGTTTTTCTAGGAGTGGTTTCGGCTATTGTTTTGGTGTCAATAGTTTCTTATTTTGTATTTAATAGTATAAAAGCCAGATTGCAGCCAGTAGAAGTGTTAATACCTGATGTACAGGGTATGTTGCTGTCTGATGCAAAAAAATTATTGGAAGACAAGCATTTAACAATCGATGTTACAGAAAGAGCATATGATGATACTTATGATGTGGATAAGATTATTTCACAGATTCCAGAAGAAAATACAGTTGCTGAAAAAGACCAGATTGTAAAATTAACTGTAAGCAAAGGAATAGAGACTTTTGAAGTTCCTGATGTTCTAAGTGTAAAATTTACTACAGCACAAAGTATTATACAGGGAAGAAATCTTACTTATAAGATAGAAAGAGAATATCATGATTCTATACCTCTTGGTATTGTAATAAGGCAATATCCTGATAAGGGAACCAAATTAAAAAAAGGTGAAGTTGTCACTATTTTTGTAAGTAAAGGTAAAGAAGAAAAAACAGTTTTTGTACCTAATTTGAAGGACTTGACTGAACAGCAAGCCAGGAATAAGTTGACCGAGGCTAATCTAGAAATAGGAAGTGTAACTAAGATTAACCATGATACAGTGGCTAAAGGTAAAGTTATCAGCCAGACCGTTGATCCAGGGGAAGAAGTAAAAGAAAACTATGTTATAGATATTGCTGTAAGTCTAGGCAAAAAAATTAGATATTACCATACTGAAACTATAAATAATATATTTGACCCTAATCAGACTGAAGGTCAGTTGAAAGCAGTTCTAGTTATTAATGGCAAGGAAAATGTTGTGTTCAATAAATTGGTTAAAAGTGAAGATTTCCCATTGCCAATTATTGTTTCTGGTGAGGGAGATGCAATCATTAAGATTTACCTTAATGATGTGTACCAGTATGAAAACCCTTTTGTTTTTACTAAAGAGGAGGATAATTAATGGTAGGTAAAATCATTAAAGGAATTGCGGGATTTTACTATATACACGTACCTGAAAAGGGTATATATGAATGTAAGGCCAGAGGTGTTTTTAGAAATAAGAAGATAAAGCCTCTTATTGGCGATAATGTAGAGATTGATATATTAGAGAATGAAGATATGAAGGGGAATATATTAGAGATTCTACCTAGAAAAAATAGTTTAGTTAGACCTACAGTCGCTAATATTGATCAAGTTGTTATTGTTTTCGCAGTGGAGAATCCAAAACCGAACTTTAATTTACTTGATAAGTTTTTAATAATGGCAGAAAGAGAAAATATAAGTGTAGTCATATGTTTTAATAAGGTTGATACGGTATCTGATGAAGATTTGGATGATATAAGAAGCATCTATAAAGATACAGGATATGATGTGTTGTTGACTAGTGCGACAAAAGATATAGGAATATCACCACTTAGAAAAATATTGTATGATAAAACAACAGTATTTGCTGGACCTTCAGGTGTAGGAAAATCATCTATACTTAATCTGATTCAATCAGTGGAGATGCTTGAAACTGGTGAAGTCAGTGAAAAAATCAAAAGAGGTAAGCATACTACCAGACATGCGACCCTTTTAGCTTTTGATAAGGATAGTTATGTTGTTGATACACCTGGTTTCAGTTCTTTATATATTGATGAGATTGAAAAAGATGATCTGAAGAATTATTTCATTGAATTTAAGAAGTATGAAGATAACTGTAAATTCTATGGGTGTAACCATATAAGCGAACCTGATTGTGCAGTTAAACATGCACTTGAAAATGGTGAAATCAGTAAACTTAGATATGAAAGTTATAAAATGCTATATGATGAATTAAAAGATATTAGGAGATGGTAAAATGATTAAGATAGCACCTTCGATTTTGGCAGCGGATTTTGCAAATTTAGGACATGATATTAAAAGAATTGATGAAGCAGGATGTGATTATGTACACATTGATGTCATGGATGGGTCATTTGTTCCTAATATTTCCTTTGGAGTACCTATTATCAAGAGCATAAGAGAGTATACTGACAAAGTATTTGATGTTCATTTGATGATTGATGAACCAAGCAGATATATAAAAGATTTTAAAGAAGCAGGAGCAGATATAATAACGGTACATGCAGAAGCTTGTAAACATCTTCATAGTACTATATCTTTAATTAAGAGTTATGGTCTAAAAGCTGCTGTATCACTGAATCCTGCTACTTCTATCAGTGCTTTGGAATATATTATTGATGAGCTTGATATGGTGTTGGTTATGTCAGTAAACCCAGGTTTTGGCGGTCAGAAGTTCATAGAATCCTCATTACACAAAATAAGTGCCATCAAGGACGTTATTTGTGGTAGAGGTTTTAAATGTGATATTCAGGTAGATGGTGGAATATCCTTGGATAATGTAAAACAAGTTGTTAATGCTGGAGCCAATGTAATTGTTGCAGGTTCAGCAATATATAATTCAGAAGATATAAATAGTACAATTAAAGCTTTTAGAGAGGTTTGTGAAAATTAGATATGAAAACACTAATTGTTACAGGGGGAAGTGTAGATCTAGCTTTTCTGAAGAGTTTTATCACTTGTAACGAATATGATTATATAATAGGTGTAGATAAAGGAGCCCAGTACTTATTTGAGGCAGGGATACAACCTAATCTGATAGTTGGAGATTTTGATTCAATCAGTCCGATAGTTATTAAGGAATTGACTAAGGATTCTAGGATAAAAGTGAATAGATTTATTGCAGAAAAGGATGAAACCGATACTCATCTAGCAATAATGGAAGCAATTGATATGGGGAGTACCCATATTGATTTATTTGGTGGAATTGGCACTAGAATTGACCATACTATAGCAAATATTCATATTCTGATGATACCCCTTGAAAAAAGAATCAAATGCAGGATTATAAATAATAATAATATCATCAGTCTTATTGACAAGACTACTTGTTTTCATAGAAATGATTATAAATACATATCATTGATTCCATTAACCAGTACAGTTACAGGGATATCCACCCAAGGATTAAAGTATGAACTTAATGGCTATACTATGAGACAAGGGATTTCAATAGGAATTAGCAACGAATTTATCAAGGATAAGGCTACGGTCAGTCTTACTGATGGTATTTTGATGGTAATACGTTCGAGAGACTAATAATAGATAATTGATAAGTTAATACAGTATTTTAGTTATCAAATATATATTTTAAACATATAATGTAATAATAAGTTATGTATGGTGAAAGTAATGTGCTTCCGAACTAAATTGATAGGAGTAATTCTAGTATCTATATCTTTAGGAATGCTTTTAATATCTATATTACCTAAAGGAGCTGTAGGTGTCATTCTTTCACTTACTAGTTTATGTATAGGTATTTGGTTATTAAAATGTTAGAATAAAATAAAAAAAATAATCCCCTATTGGGGATTGTTTTATGCACGTTCTACCGCACCAGATTTTAAACACTTAGAACAAACATTAAGTCTTTTTGGTTGACCATTAACAATTGCTCTAACTCTTCTAATATTAGGTTTCCACATTTTATTAGCTCTTTTATGGGAATGGCTTACTTGAATTCCAAAAGAAACGCCTTTATCACAAATATCACACTTAGCCATACTTGCACCTCCTTATATCGTACATGTTTACAACAAAACAATTTTAACAAAAAAGTGGACATAATGCAAGCATTAGATTATAATAATTTAAAGAAAAGAAAATAATATTGTAATAATAGTAGAAAAAATGGTATAATGCTTAGTGATTTAATCAATAGATTAATTAACAATTATATTATGTGAAAGCATGTTTAAGGTTATTATTTAACTATCAAAATACTTTATGAAGATTAATAAGGGAAATTAAAATATATAATATAAAAAGGAGGTTTGTTTTATGACTGGGAGATTTGGAACGAATATTGGTGATATTACCATTGATAACGAAGTAGTAGCTAAAGTTGCTGGATTAACAGCTATTGAATGCTATGGGATAGTTGGTATGGCTTCAATAAATGTAACTAACGGCTTTGTTAGATTGCTTAAGAGAGAGAGTTTGACAAAAGGTATAAAAGTAGATATAGAAAATAATGTTATTACAATAGATTTTCATGTAATTATTGAATATGGAATTAATATAAGAGCAGTTGCAGATAATTTAATTAGTACTGTAAAATATAAAATCGAAAAATTTACTGGAATGGATGTTGGAAAGATTAATATCTTTGTAGAAGGCGTTAGAGTTGATTAAGCCTTATGGAAGTATTATATTAAGGAGGAAAAGTTGTGGCTATAGAATATATTGATTCAAGTACTTTAAAGAAAATGTTTGTTTCTGGAGCTAAGCATTTAGAATCTAAGAAAGCATATGTAGATAAATTAAATGTTTTTCCGGTTCCAGATGGAGATACAGGTACAAACATGTCTTTAACAATATTATCAGCAGCTAAAGAAGTAAGTAATTCTAATTATAATAATATGAAAGAGGTAGCGGGGGCAATTTCATCTGGTTCATTAAGAGGAGCTAGAGGAAACTCAGGGGTTATCTTATCACAATTGCTCAGAGGCTTTTCTAAGGTGATTGCAGAACATGATAAGATAGATACCCTAATACTTGCTAAGTCTTTCCAAAAAGGCGTTGAAACGGCGTATAGGGCTGTTATGAAACCTAAAGAGGGTACTATCTTGACAGTAGCAAGAGAGACTGCAGAAAGAGCCGCTATGCTGGCAATTGATTCTAATGATATTGAATTTGTTATTAGAGAGAGTATCAATTATGCAAAAGAAGTTCTTGAAAAGACTCCAGACATGTTGGATGTATTAAAACAAGCAGGCGTTGTTGATGCAGGTGGTCAAGGATTATTATATATTTTTGAAGGTGCATTCATGTCACTTCAAGCTGGAGAAGAATTAGATTTTGATGTAGTTACTGATATTGATACAGATGATGAAGTAGATAATTCAAATCTAGCAAAAATCCCAACAGAAGATATAAAATTCGGTTATTGCACAGAATTTATTATAAACGTTAATAACCCAGATACTACGGAAGAAGATAGTCTGGTTTTCAGAAGTTACTTAGAGACTATTGGTGATTCAATCGTTGTAGCGGGTTATGATGATATTATTAAAGTCCATGTACATACTAATGACCCAGGACTTGCAATACAGAAAGCTTTAGAGCTTGGTGAATTAGTAAACATGAAGATTGATAATATGAGACAACAGCATACATCAAAGGTTATTTCAGAACAGGATGATTCTAGTGTTCAAAATAACAAAGATGTATCAGAAGAGCCAAGAAAAGAAGTCGGTTTTGTTGCTGTTTCAATTGGTGATGGCTTAAAAGATATTTTCAAGAGCCTCGGTGTTGATTATATAATCCAAGGTGGACAAACAATGAATCCTAGTACAGAGGATGTATTGAATGCAATAAAACAAGTAAATGCTGATAATGTATTTGTTCTTCCAAATAATAAAAATATTATATTAGCTGCTAAACAAGCAAGCGAATTATGTGAAGATAAAAATGTAATAGTTATCCCTTCAAAATCAATTCCTCAAGGTATATCAGCCATGATTAGCTATGAACATGAAAATAGTGTTGATGATAATATAACCAATATGGAAGATTCAATGACTGATGTTTCCACTGGTCAACTTACTTTTGCTGTAAGAGATACCAGCATTGATGAGAAAGAGATCAAAGAAGGAGATATACTTGGAATAGGTAATGATAAAATCCTCGCTGTAGAAAAAGAATTAGATACTGCTGCAAAAGAATTGGTGGAGCAGTTGGTTGATGATGATAGCGAATTAGTTATTATTTATTACGGTGAAGAAGTTGATGAAAACGTAGCAGATGATTTTGGTAAATATATAGAGGAAAAATTTGAAGACTGTGATGTTGAAGTACATTATGGTGGTCAACCTTTATATTACTATATTCTATCAGTTGAATAGATAGGAACAATTGAAGATTATAGTTGATTAATTACAGATGGCTGTCTCACAATAATTATTTTTACAGCAATCGATTTCCATAAGATAGCAATCTATCTTACTGGCTATTGAAGTAAAATGTATTGTGGAACAGTCTCTTTTATTTAATTATAAAACCAAGATAAAAAAAGAGTTAAAGGGTGACTTTTTTATGAATACTAACTTACCTGTTGTTGTTTTGAAAGGTATAGGAGATAAAAAAAGTAAATTATTAGATAAAATGGGTATTAGAACTATAGAAAATCTATTGAATTATTATCCAAGAGATTATGAAAGAAACATGCCAATAACAAAAATATCAGAAATAAAAATGGACGAGATTAATGTTATAGAGGGGACCATATGTTTTCCTACACAAAATATCAGAAAAAGAAATATGGTATTGACTAAGACTAAGATCAGGGATAATACGGGAGAGATATTTGCAATCTGGTTTTCGCAGCCTTATCTTAAGAACAAATTAAAAATAGGGGCTAAATATGTTTTCAAGGGTAAGATACAATACAAGTATAATATAGTTCAGATGAGTTCTCCACAGATAATAGAGATTAATAAGTACAGTGAGAGTATTAATCATCTAAAACCCATTTACCCTCTTATAAAAGACATATCAATGAATTTTATGACTGGTAGTATTAAGCAAGCCATTGAGTATACTAGAAACCAATTAAAGGAATTTCTACCAAATGAAGTTAGAGAGAAATATAACTTGGCAGAATATAATTATTCTATAAGGCAAATTCATGATCCAGATGACTATGAATCACTAGAGACTGCCAAAAAAAGACTTATTTTTGATGAATTCCTATTATTTGCTTTAGGGATAAATCTCATAAAAGAACATACTAATGATGTAATTAATGAATTTAATATCAATGATATACCTAACGAAAAAATATTGATAGAATCATTGCCTTATGATTTAACAGGTGCTCAGCAAAAGGTATGGAAAGAGATAAAGGATGAACTAAAATCCAATAAAGCTATGAATAGATTAGTACAAGGTGATGTTGGTTCAGGCAAGACAATAATAGCGGCTCTAGCGCTTTTGTACGTAGCAGACAATAATTATCAAGCCTGTATGATGGCACCTACTGAGGTATTGGCTAAACAGCATTATAATTCAATAACCAAGCTGCTTGATCCTATGGGTGTAAATGTTGAGCTTCTAGTGGGTTCAATGACTAAAAAACAAAAAGATGAAATTTATAAAAAATTGAAAAATGGCGAAATAAGTATATTGATTGGTACACATGCTCTGATACAAGAAAAAGTTGAATTCAATAATCTGGCATTAGCTATTACTGATGAGCAGCATAGATTCGGTGTGAAGCAAAGAGAGAATTTGTCAGATAAAGGGAAATATCCTCATATACTTGTAATGAGTGCAACACCGATTCCACGAACACTGGCACTTATAGTATACTCAGATATGGACGTTTCAATCATAGATGAAATGCCTCCAGGCAGGCAAAAAATAGAAACCTATGCAGTAAATACTTCTTATAGAGAACGTATATATTCTTTTATTGAAGGAGAAATTAATAATGGTAGACAAGTATATATTATTTGTCCTATGGTTGAAGACTCCGAAACACTAGAACTTGAATCGGTTGTTTCATATAGCGATAAGATAAAGGAAAGAATTGATAATAAAATAAAAGTAGAGTATATCCATGGTAAAATGAAAGCCAAAGAAAAAAATGATATTATGGAAAGATTTAGTAATAATGAGATTGATATCTTGGTGTCAACTACTGTAATTGAGGTAGGAGTCAATGTTCCTAATGCTACTTTAATGATTATTGAAAATGCTGAAAGGTTTGGTTTGGCTGGATTACACCAATTAAGAGGAAGAGTAGGTAGAGGTAAATACAAATCATATTGTGTGTTGATTACTGATTCTAAAAATACGATTACCAAGAAAAGAATGGATATAATGTGTAAGCATACAGATGGTTTTGTCATATCAGAATACGATCTTAAGTTAAGAGGTCCAGGAGATGTGTTTGGTTTAAAACAACATGGTCTTCCAGAATTCATCATCGGAGATATATTCAGGGACATAGATATATTGAAAGAAGCCAATGGATTAGCAAAAGAGATATTATCCAATGACAAGTATCTGGAATCAGAAGAAAATAAGTATCTAAATCATAAAATGAAAAGATATTTTACAAAAAGAATAGAACAGATATCCTTATAATGGAATATTATTACATTAATGTAATAATATGGATTGTAAATAGAATTACTAGAAAAGATTAGATTTAAAAACAATATTTGCTAGTGTATTATTATTAAATATACACATAATAATATCGTAACCTAATTAAACAACTCTTCGAAGAGGCGTTACAAAAAAACAACATTGTAAGAATTGGAGGGTCTAGTAATGGCTAAAAACGTAGTTCCAGAAGCAAGAGAAGCTTTATCAAAATTTAAATATGAAGTAGCAAACGAAATAGGAGTACCTTTAAAACAAGGATATAATGGTGACTTAACATCATACCAAAACGGTTCAGTTGGTGGATACATGGTTAAAAAAATGATCGAAAAAGCTGAACAAAGTTTAATGGGTCAATAATAACAGATATTTAATATTAATCTACAATATATGAAAGATGGGCTATGCTCATCTTTTTGTTTTAACATATTTTGATAAAAATTTTGATTAAGACATAATACTTATTGACAATTATTGTTAATAGGTTAAAATAATAATGTGTAACTTTTTTTATTTTATAAGATAATCCCTTTTGGGGAACGAGGCACAGCCTTAACAGGAAGGATTACATATGAGAGTAATAGCAGGAAAAGCAAGAAGAATTAATTTAATAACTCCAAAAGGTTTAGATGTTAGGCCAACTACTGATAGAACAAAAGAAACTTTATTCAATATTATTAATGTTGATGTATATGATAGTAGATTTCTAGATTTGTTTAGTGGGAGTGGAGCTATTGGTATAGAAGCTCTAAGCAGAGGAGCTGGCAGTGCGGCTTTTGTTGAAAAAAGTATTGATTCGTTGAAATGTATCAAAGATAATTTGGAAAAGACGAAGTTAAGTGATATGGCTAAGATTTATAAAATTGATGTAATACATGCCCTTAATAAATTTTATACTAATAATGAAAAATTTGATATAATTTTTATGGATCCGCCTTATGATAAAGGTTGGGAGAGTAAAGTGATTTCACTAATAGAGCAAAATGATTTACTTGACAGAGATGGTATGATAATATGTGAAAGTTCTATAGATACTACATTTGTTTTTATTGATGATACAAAGTATGAAATATCAAAGGAAAAACTTTTTAGAACTAATAAATTTACATTTATTAAGCATAGTCATAAAGTAGATTAGAAATTATTTTAAGGAGTGGTCTAATAGTGAGAATTGCAGTTTATCCAGGAAGTTTCGACCCTGCAACCAATGGACATCTAGATATAATAAAAAGAAGTGCTAAATTAGTTGATAAGCTTATAGTTGGAGTTTTGAAAAATAATTCTAAACAACCTTTGTTTTCAACGGATGAAAGAGTAGAGTTATTGAAAAGATTGACAAAAGATATGGAAAATGTAGAAGTAGATAGTTTTTCTGGGCTTTTAGTAGATTTTTTAAAGGAAAAGCACGCTACAATTATTGTGAGAGGTTTTAGAGCTGTGTCAGACTTTGAATATGAGTTGCAGATTGCTCAGACGAATTATAGTCTAGATAATAATATAGAAACGATATGCTTGATTACCAGAGTAGAATATTCATTTTTAAGTGCTAGTATTGTAAAAGAAGTTGCTATGTATGGTGGTGATATAAGCAAAATGGTTCCGCTGGAGACAGCTGAATATATGAATAAAAAATTCAAAGACAATAAGTCCTAATTTATATAAGAGGGGGTTTGATAAAGTGAGTAGCATAATGGATTTGATAAATGAGATGGAAGATTATTTTGAAAGTTGTAGTAAAGTGCCTTTTTCTAATAAAATAATGGTAAATCCAGAAGTCATATATGAATTGATGACGGATATGAGATTAAAGTTGCCAGAGGAAATTAAACGATGTCAGAGAGTCATAGATGAAAAAGATAAGATAATAATGGATGCTAAGAAGAATGCTGAGAATGTTGAAAAAGAAACCGAGAATAAGATGCTTGAATTGATTAATGAGCATGAGATAATGCAACAGGCTTATTCTGAAGCAGAGATAATTCTTACAGAAGCAAAGAATACTTCAAGAGAATTGAAACTAGGTGCATATGAATATGCAGATGAAATAATAAGTAAGATAGAAGAATCCACCAAAGAAACATTATTTGAGACACATAAAGTATATGAACAGCTGGAAGAATTCATGAAGATTCAGCTAGAGACATTAAATGAAAATAGACAAGATCTTCAGAATAGAAAAGTAAAGAAAAAAAGTACATAGTATTAGTTAGATTATTAATGGAGTTATTAAAAGTGCTGTAATAAATGTTATTACAGCATTTATTATTTTGGACAAGATATATTTATTTATATTTAATTTTGTATCAGCAAGAACACTTGCTGTTTGAGCATGAACGGAAAAAGTACCAAAGGACACTAATGTACATAATAAAACAAAGGTAACTTGTATTGAAGAATTACAATTTACTAATATTTTAGCGCCATTAGATAGTTCTATCAAACTGAACAAAAAGTTTTTGATTAAGCTGTCTTTTATAGGAATAAGGTAGAAACAATTTAATATTATTGAGAAAAATATTATATAACCACCTATTTTTACTATGAGGGTTATCGCATTCATTATACAATCATCAAAAAGAGAAAAATTAATTGATTCATTAACTTTCGATTTGAAGGTGGATTTCTTTATGACAGGTAAATTTTTTCCATAAATTACTCTATAAATAAAAGCAGTTATTAGGTTTGCTGCATATATGGTTATTAACATAAAGATTCCAATACGGGAATTATCCAACAAACCTGTTGCTATGAATCCAATGATAAACATGGGGCTTGCATTATTGCAAAAAGTTAACATATACTGTGCTTGAGTTGAATTTATAGCCTTTTTATTCAGCAAGTCAGCAGTTATCTTAGCTCCTACTGGATAACCAGACAATAATCCTGTAATTAAAGCATAGCCTGCTACTCCAGGTAAATTAAATAATCTAGTCATTAATCCAGTAAATATATAATTGATATAATTAATTATATTAGTATTTATTATCAAGTTAGATAAGAGAATGAATGGAAACAAAGTTGGGATTATAACATTAAACCATAATAATAAACCGTTTTTAGCAGCTTCCATAGAGGTTTTTGGAAGTACTAAGATGGTCAATAGCAGTATTATAAGTATCATATTCATTATAAAACTTTTTGATATTTTTTTGGTTTTCATATATTACCCTTTATAGCACATTATTAATACAAGTATATTTACAATATATATTTTTTAGAATAAAAAATTACTGTAATGATTATATCTCATATTATTATGATTGGTTGAGAATAATCATTTTTGCAAGGTGTACCATATTTATCGCCGATTATGATATTATATATATCACTGCACTTGATTTCATCTTTTAACATCTTAAGACCAGTATCATTAAGGACATTAATGCTATCCTTTACATTAGAAATGATAGGTAGATTACAATTGGTCTTCAATGATTTCAATAAATCACTGCTATCTTTTCTGAAACCAAGTATTTTTACATATTGAGCAAAACCATTTTCAACAAAATTCCAGAAATCTTCTTTGTGTAGAGATAATAAAATGTGAAGCAACGTTCTTTGTATTCTGGATATTGGGTATCTCCTAGTACGTGTATAACCGATGATATCACTTATTGTACTATAATTAATAACCGCTTTCTTGAATCTGTTTTGAATTCCTTCGCTTACATCAATACAATTTTCCATTTGATCTTTAGTTGAAACTTTTAGTTTATAATTGATTAACGAGGAACAATCATCAAAAAATATAGGACCTTCCCCAGCTTCTATTGATGTTTCTAGAAGGTCATAAGCTAATGAAGGCATATATTTAGCAAGTGTATTCAAGTCGCTTGGTGATTTCTTCAATATTTTTCTGATAGCAGAAGCAGAAGACAAATTATCACTTATATTATCTCCATGATATGAAGCCCCAACCCTTTTAACTGCATAGGGTTTTATTTTACTGTTTAATTTTAATAATGATTTCATGTATTCAATACCTAATATATTATTTGGTGATTTGATTATTTGTGTTAATTCATCTTTGGGTAAATCTAATATATGATGGTCAGTCAGATAATCAGTCAAGGCATGGGAACGTGCTGTTGCAAAACTGAATCCTTCTTTCAGATAATTGCTTAATTTCTCTTTGAAGTATTCAGGTTCGTTGCATAATATTGATGCTATTTCTTCCAATTCATTAGTATTTCCAAGTTCACTTCCAAAACATAGGTTATCAATAATGCCAAGATCATCTAATAATTTTACTGAAGCAAAAGAAAAGAACTCAGCACTGGAGGTAGAAAAATGAACGGGTAATTCAATTACAAGATCAGCTCCATTTAGAAGAGCCATTCTAGTTCTTGTCCATTTATTTACTATGGAAGGTTCTCCTCTTTGAACGAAATTGCCGCTCATTATGATAACTGTGTATTGGGAATTCGTCATTTTTTTTGCCTGTTCCAATTGATAAAGATGACCATTGTGAAATGGGTTATATTCTGCGACAATACCTACTGTATTCATGTATAATATCACCTACTTAAATTTTGTAATGAGAGTACTATATACTAATAATCATTTCTCAAGTACTCATTTTAATATTAAAGTAAAATATGTGTTAAATCAAGCCTAATACAAAAAATAAATATATTCTAATATTTATGTGGTATTTGTGGAAGGATATAATACAAATTAGTTTGTCTCCTTAGGTTCACTTTGATAAGTTTTTAAGAAAAAAAACAAAAAAACTTAAAAAAACACAAAAAACATATTGTATACAATGAACAATAATATTATAATAGAGTAAAGTAGATAATTTTTTAGTTAGAGAACTGAAAGGAGTTTATTAAATTGAGTTTTATAAACAACATTAAAAACAGAGCAAAAAGTTTAAATCAAACAATTGTATTACCTGAATCATTGGAAAGAAGAACAGTAGAGGCTACAGCTAAGATTCTTGATGAAGAAATAGCAAATGTAATTCTTATTGGTAATAAAGGAGAAATAGAAAAAGTAGCAGAAGGATTGGATATTTCAAAAGCTATCTTTGTTGATCCTGATTCATTCGAAAAAATGGATAAATACGTTGGCGATTTAGTAGAACTTCGTAAAAATAAAGGAATGACTGAAGAAAAAGCAGAAGAGTTATTAAAAAATGACCCATTATATCTAGGTGTCATGATGGTTAAAGAAGGAATGGCTGATGGTATGGTTGCTGGAGCAGTTAATGCAACAGCAAATGTTCTAAGACCATCATTACAAATATTAAAAACAGCTCCAGGAACAAAATTGGTTTCTGCATTCTTTGTTATGGTAGTACCTAATTGTGAATATGGTGCAAATGGAACTTTCTTATTTGCTGATTCCGGATTAAATCAAAATCCTAATTCAGAAGAATTAGCATCTATAGCACTTAGCTCAGCTAAGTCATTCGAAGATTTAGTACAAGTAGAGCCTGTAGTTGGTATGTTATCACATTCAACAATGGGTAGTGCAAAACATGCTGACGTTGATAAAGTAGTAGAAGCAGTTAAGATTGCTAAGGAACAAAACCCAGATGTGAAGTTAGATGGAGAATTCCAATTAGACGCTGCTATCGTACCAAGTGTTGGAGCTTCTAAAGCACCAGGTAGTGAAGTTGCTGGAAAAGTTAATGTACTTGTATTCCCTGATCTTGATTCAGGAAACATTGGATATAAACTCACTCAAAGACTAGCTAAGGCAGAAGCTTACGGACCAATTACACAAGGTATCGCAAAGCCTGTTAATGATTTATCTAGAGGATGTACTGCGGATGATATCGTAGGAGTAGTTGCTATTACAGCAGTACAAGCATCATTATAATAACAAAAATAATAAAAAAATTACAATTAAAAGGAGATTGTTAAGGTGAATATATTAGTATTAAATTGTGGTAGCTCATCACTTAAGTACCAATTAATAAGTATGGAGAATGAAGAAGTATTAGCAAAAGGTATCTGTGAAAGAATTGGAATCGACGGTTCAAGAATTAAACATACTAAAATTGGTTGTGATACTATAATAATCGAAGGGGATATGCCAAGCCATAAAGATGCGGTTAAATATGTTGTTGATGCTTTAGTATCTAAAGAACATGGTGTAATTGAAAGCATGGATGAAATAAACGCAGTTGGTCATAGGATTGTTCATGGTGGAGAAGAATTTGCAAGTTCAACAGTAATCAATGAGGATGTAATAGAAGCAGTTAAGAAATGCTCTGATTTAGCTCCTTTACATAATCCAGCTAATCTAATTGGTATAGATGCATGTAAACAAATTATGCCTAATGTTCCAATGGTAGGAGTATTTGATACAGCTTTCCATCAAACAATGCCTGCTAAAACATATTTATATGCTTTACCATATGAATATTATAGAAAATATAAATTAAGAAGATATGGATTCCATGGTACATCTCATAAATACGTATCTAACAGAACTGCTGAATTCTTAGGCAAAGATATTAAAGATATGAAAATAGTGGTTTGTCACTTAGGTAATGGTGCTAGTGTTTGTGCTGTTGATGGTGGAAAATCAATCGACACTAGTATGGGACTTACACCATTAGAAGGATTAGTAATGGGAACAAGATCAGGTGATATGGACCCAGCTATCGTACAATTTTTAGCTGATAAAGAAGGATTATCAATTGATGAAATTAATACTATCTTAAATAAAAAATCAGGTGTTCTTGGTATATCTGAAATATCAAGCGACTTTAGAGATTTAGAAAATGCAATAGAAGAAGGTAATGAAAAAGCTAGACTTACAATGGATGTATTTTCATATAGAGTTGCAAAATATGTTGGTGCTTATGCTGCTGCAATGAACGGAATTGATGCTATAGCATTTACTGCTGGACTTGGCGAAAATAACGCAGAGGTAAGAGCGGATATTTGTTCATATCTTACATTCTTAGGAGTTGAGATTGACGAAGAAGCCAATAAGTGCAGAGGTATCGAAAAAGATTTTTCAGCTAAAGGTGCAAAAGTTAAGACAGTTGTAATTCCTACAGATGAAGAAATGACAATAGCTAGAGAAACAGCAAGACTTATTTAATTAAACTTAATTAATGAATATTCTACCATAAATTTGTTAAAAATGTTGACAAAAGTATATTTGATATGTATAATTACATGTGGTTATTTTATACGTTTCCCTTTCAAAATAAAATTGTGATTGGGGTGTTAATATGGAGTTTAATTTAACTGATTTATTATCCAATGATGGGATGAATAAAAAAATATCTACTGATGTAAGCATCAAACAATTTAATTTTGGTGGAATTACTTACCGAATAGATGACGTTATTCATATTGACCTGGAGTTAACGAATCTTGGTCATAGAAAATTCAATCTAGAGGGTTTGGTTAAAGGAACACTTAAGATTCCTTGTGATAGATGCATGGAAGAAGTAGATTATAAAATCGAAACTAATTTTTCTAAAGACATTAATTTTGATGATGTTAATGAAGAAAAAGTTCAGTATATTGATGGATATAATCTTGATTTAGAGAAATTAGCTTTAAATGAATTAATCATTGATTTGCCTATGAAAGTATTATGTAGTGATACGTGCAAAGGAATTTGTAATCAATGTGGAGCTAATCTTAATAAGGTTACTTGTAGCTGTGATAACAGTGATATTGACCCTAGATTAGCAGTATTTAAAGATTTATTTAAAGAGTTTTAAGGAGGTGTCAATATGGCAGTACCAAAAAGAAAAACATCACAAGCTAGAAGAGACAAACGTAGAGCTAACTGGAAATTAACTGCTCCTAATTTAGTGAAATGTAGTAAGTGTGGGGAATTAATTATGCCTCATAGAGTTTGTAAGTCATGTGGAACATACAAGAATAAAGTAGTTATTGAAACTGAATAATTAGAAGGCAGCGTATGCTGCCTTTAATTATTTAGGTTACTTTATTAGTAAAGAATGAATGAATATTACGAAAATCATATATAGAGTTGCCTCAAATACTATAAGCTATTCTAGAAATTTTAAAATATATATTGAAAATATGGTAAAAATTTAGTATAGTATTTTTAGAATGTAGATTAGAGGGTGTAATGATGCAAGAAATGATAACTGTTGCAGTGGATGCAATGGGTGGCGATAATGCCCCAAATGAAATAATTAAAGGCTGTATAGAATCAATTAATGATGATAGTAACATAAAGATTTATTTAGTTGGTAATAATATTATCATAAATGAACAACTTACTAAGTACACATATAATAAAGAACAACTAGAGGTAGTGGATGCAAAAGAAACTATTGATACTTGCGAGTCTCCAGTAATGGCTATAAGAAGAAAAAAAGAATCTTCATTAGTAAAAGGTCTCAATCTAGTAAAAGAAAAAAAAGCGAATGCTTTTGTTTCTGCTGGTAGTACTGGTGCAATACTAGCTGGAGGTACTTTTATCGTAGGAAGAATCAAAGGTATAGAAAGACCTGCGCTTGCCCCACTTATCCCTCATAAAAAAGGTGTATCCTTATTAATAGATTGTGGTGCTAATGTAGATTCAAAAGCAAGTTATTTAGTTCAATATGCTAAGATGGGTTCTATCTATTTTGAAAATGTATTAGGTGTTAAGAATCCTAGGGTTGCACTAATTAACATTGGTGAAGAAAAGTCCAAAGGCAATAGCTTAGTAAAAGAGGCTTATTCATTACTAGAAAACGAGGATATTAATTTCATCGGTAATATCGAGGCTAGAGAGATACCAGAAGGTAAAGCGGATATACTTGTTTGTGATGCATTTGTCGGTAATATCATTTTAAAGTACACTGAAGGTTTTGCTTTAACTATGCTTAGTATGTTAAAAAAGCATTTACTACAAAATGTCAGATCTAAGATAGGGACGCTTTTATTAAAACCAGCATTGAAGGATTTTAAGAAAAGCTTTGATTATTCTGAGTATGGAGGCGCTCCATTACTTGGATTGGAAGGCTTGGTTGTTAAAACACATGGTAGTTCAGACTCAAAAGCTATTAAAAATACCATACTACAATGCAAGAAATTTTCAGACCAAAAAATTAATCAAAAAATAAAGGAAAACATAAAAATTTAAGTAATGAGTATAAGAGAAAAGGGGGCATTAAAAATGGAATTTGAAAAATTAGTTTCAATTATATCTGAATTTACAAATGTGGATGAGTCACAAATCACAAAAGATACTAAATTTGTAGATGATTTGAACGTTGATTCTTTAGACTTAGTTCAAATAATCATGGCTCTTGAAGAAGAATTTGATATTGAGATTGATAATGATCAGGCAGAAAATATTGTAACAGTCAATGATGCAATTGAAGCAATAAACTCAAGGATTAATAACGACTAATGGAAGCCCTTACATTTAAGGGCTTTGCTTTTTAGAATAATAAGGTTTTCGCTTTTATTAGTAGACCTTAACGAAGGAGGAGAACATATTGAGAAATAAATACAAAAATTTAAACGAATTCCAAAAGATTATTAACTACAAGTTTAAAAATGTAAAGTTATTATCTCAAGCATTAACACATAGTTCATATGCTAATGAACATAAGATGTCTAAGTTTGAAAATAATGAAAGACTAGAATTTTTAGGTGATGCAGTTCTTGAAATCGTAACTAGTGATTTTTTATTTAGGAATTATACAGACATGCTTGAAGGAGAGTTGACTAAATTTCGGGCAAGTATTGTATGCGAACCAACATTAGCAAACTTTTCTAACGAAATAAAATTAGGGGAATTCATTAGACTTGGTAAGGGTGAAGAAAATTCAGGTGGTAGATTCAGGGCTTCAGTACTATCAGATGCTGTAGAAGCTTTGATTGGATCTATATATCTAGATGGTGGTTTAGAGGCTTCAAGACAATTTATTTTGAATACATTATTAAAGGATGTAGAAAAAAGAAAATTATTTATTGATAGTAAAACACACTTACAAGAGATAATACAAAAGACAAGTGAAGAACCAATAGAATACATAATTGTCAAGGAAAAAGGACCTGATCACAACAAATTATTTATGGTAGAGGTTAGACATGAAGGGAAAGTAATAGGTTATGGAAGAGGTAGAAGTAAAAAATCTGCTGAACAAGATGGAGCGTATGATGCAATTAAGAATATCTAGTTATATTCAATTGACAGTGTACAATTGACAACTATCAAAAATAATAGATTTGAATTAATAATTGTCCATTGTTCATTGCCAATCATTTTTACAGCATAGTTTTAAACATAATAGATTAGAAAAATTTATCTTATTGAATAAATCTTTGGTACAAAAAGCATTAATGATTTTGTACAAGGTAAGGAGATAATATGTACTTAAAAAATATTGAATTACAAGGGTTCAAATCCTTTGCTAATAAGATTAATTTTGAATTTAATGAAGGGATAACTGGGATTGTTGGACCTAACGGTAGTGGTAAAAGCAATATTGCAGATGCAGTACGATGGGTTCTAGGGGCTCAGAGTGCTAAACAGCTTAGAGGTTCTAAGATGGAAGATGTCATTTTTGCTGGTACCGAGAACAGACGTCCTGTTGGTTATTCTCAAGTAGATATTACCATAGATAACCATGATAAAAGAATGGCTATTGATTATCTTGAGGTGACTATTTCAAGGCGTGTCTATCGTTCAGGAGAAAGTGAGTTCTACATAAATAAAACTCCTTGCAGACTGAAAGATATTCATGAATTATTCTTGGATACAGGAGTAGGTAAAGAAGGTTATTCAATAATAGGACAAGGTCAAATAGATAAAATATTAAGTACTAAACCGGAAGATAGAAGAGACCTATTTGATGAAGCGGCTGGTATTGTCAAGTTCAAAAGAAGAAAATCAGAAGCTTATAAGAAATTGGAGCAGGAAAAACAGAATCTTCTTAGGATAAATGACATAATCAAGGAATTAGAAGGACAGAAAGGTAATCTGGAAGGACAAGCAGAAGTAGCTAAAAAATACCTGTCATTAAAAGAAGAATTGAAAAAATATGAGGTAAACATTTTTATTACAGAATATGAAAAACTTGATAAGAATGTAGAAGATATCAGCAAAAAAGAAAAAGATACCAATGAAGAAATTGTTTCAGTCAATAATAAGTATGAAGAAATCAAATTAAAATATAATGAATTGAATAATGATTTGCAGGATATAGGTACTAAGATTGATAATAAAAAAGACGAAATATCCACAAATAATCTTGAAAAGGAAAGAATAGAAAATAATATTAAAATCAATAATGAACGAATTAGTTCTATTAAGGTAACTAATGAACGAATAGAACAAAATATTAGTGAAATAAATTCTAAACATGACCTTAACCTTACTAGTGTTAAAGTTATTGAAGAAGAAATTGTAAGTTTAAAATCAAGTATAGAACTATTAACATCACAACTAAAAGAAAAAGAAGAACAACTAGCATTAATTTCTGAAGAAATAAGTACTGGTGAAACAACTATAGAAGAAATTAAAACAAACATAATTGAAAGACTCAATGAAATAACAGTAGTTAAGAGTAAGATACAAAGATATAGTACTATGCTTGAAAATATTGAAAACAGAAGAAATTTCTTGATTGATAAAATTAACAAAGTACAGAATGAATCTATTATACTAAACAATAAAAAAGAACAAATAGAAGAAAAAATCACTTTTGTTGAAGAAGATCTGCAACAAACAAAGAGCGAGACTATCAGTACCACTGATAAGATAAAAGAAATTAATGAGTCAAAGCATGATATTGAAGAAAAATTAAACATCTATAATCAACAGATAAATCAATATAAATCTAAATACAATGCGTTGAATGACATAACTGAACATTACGAAGGTTATAATTATAGCATAAGAAAAGTTATGGAATTGAAAACAAAGAATAATATTGATTCAGTATTAGGTGTTGTTGCAGATATAATAAAAGTAGACAAGAAATATGAAATTGCCATAGAGACAGCTCTTGGTGGCGGAGTGCAGAATATTATTACCAAGGAAGAAGAAACTGCAAAAAAGATGATCAACTACCTGAAAACCAATAAATTCGGTAGAGCCACTTTTTTACCGTTAACCAGTATTAGAACGAATAATAATTATAATCCAATCAGTAATGAAAAGGGTTTTATTGGATATGGAAATGATTTAGTCATATATGATGATATGTATGATAACATCATCAAATATCTCCTTGGCAGAGTTGTTATAGTTGATAATATTGATAATGCTGTAACACTAGCAAGAAAATACAATTATAAGTTGAAGATAGTTACTCTATCTGGTGAAGTATTAAATCCAGGAGGTTCCTTAACTGGAGGTAGCTATAAGAATAAAGCAAATAATTTTCTTTCTAGGAAAAGGGAATTGAATGAATACAAGAACAAGATACAACAAATTACAGAAGAAATCAAAATAGCTTCAAATAAGAGGACTAAGATAGTTGAAGAAAGAAATAGCCTATCTGACAAGTCCAAGGAATTAATGTCAAAAGAACATAATCTTAATATTAAAATGAATTCATTACAAATCAATATGAATCAAATTATTAAAGATATAAACCAGAAGCAACAAGAGATAAATGACAGTAAAGTAGAATTAAATGAATTAGATAATCAAAATACTGAGTTAATGGCTACTACAGAAAAATACAACGAAGAACTTAGTGGAACTGAAAGTGAAAATACAGATGCAGAGGATAAAGTGTTGAGCCTTACTGAAGCAATACAAAAAAAGAAGGCAACTAGAAATACTTTAAATGAAGAAATTACTAATCTGAAAATAACAATGACATCAACTAAACAAAAATTGAATAGTTCCAATCAGAATATAGAAAGATTAGATAATGAGCTGCAAGATATTAATAAGCAAAAAGAAAAGCTAAATGAAGAACTACAAAATAATAAAAACGATATAGGATTGAAGATCAGTTTAATAAACAAATACCAAAAGGATGTTAAAGAGGTTCTTGATTGTATTGGGGCTAAGCATGCTGAATTAGAAATATTGAATAAGAATAAAGAAGAGATTTCATTGAAACAGAATGCTATATTTGAAGAGAGAGAAAGTCTAAGTGAAAAGTCTAATCTCTTAGAAAAAGAAATCATGAGACTTCAGAATGTTAAAATGAAATATGAACTCCAAAAAGAAAATATTACGAATTATATGTGGGATGAATATGAATTAACTTTCAATATGGTAGCTGAATATAAAGATGATCTAGGTACTGTCTCTCAGCTTAAGAATAAGGTTAAGGAACTGAAGGAAACAATAAAAGCATTAGGTGATGTTAACGTTAATGCTATTGAAGAATACAAAGAAGTTATTACTAGATATGATTTTCTATCAGAACAAAAAGAAGATTTGATAGTCGCTAAAGAAAAATTAATAGGAATTATTAATGAACTTGATAAAGAAATGATTAAACAATTTAAAATTAAGTTTAAAGAAATAAAACTCCAATTTGACTTGGTTTTCAAAGAGTTATTTGGAGGGGGCAAAGGTTTGCTCTATTTAGTGGACGAAGAAAATGTATTGGAATCAGGAATTAACATTGTTGCACAACCACCAGGAAAGAAATTACAGAGTATGATGCTGTTATCTGGTGGAGAGCGAGCTTTTACTGCAATAGCTTTACTGTTTGCAATACAAAGATTAAAACCTTCTCCATTCTGTGTTCTTGATGAGATAGAGGCAGCCCTTGATGATGCTAATGTGGAAAGATTCGCTAAGTACTTGCAAAAGCTGTCAGGTAATACTCAATTCATTATTATCACACATAGAAGAGGGACCATGGAAGCCGCAGATGCCTTATATGGTATTACCATGCAGGAAAAAGGTATATCCACAAGAGTTTCAGTAAAATTAATTGAAAATGAATTAACAGGATAAATAGACATACGTATGTGAAACTAGAGTTTGACATATGGATAGGAGGAAATATACAATGGGCTTATTTAGCTGGAAGAAAAACAAAACAAAAGAAGAACAAAAAGAAAATACTTCAGAGAATGAACAAGAATTGGTTGATGCCAAAGAATCAGAAATAGAAGGAACAGAAATAGAAGAAGATGTAATAAAAGAAGATAATAATATTAATGTACAAGAAAATAATAGTAATGAAAATGATGATATAACAAGTGAAGAAGTCATAGAAGACAATGATGATGAGGAGGAAGAAGAAAATCAGATTCCACAAGAACAAGAAGAAGGTAAGAAAAAAAGAGGATTCTTTGGTAAATTAGTTAAAGGACTTACTAAAACAAGAAATAATATACTTGGTGGAGTAGATCAAGTACTAAGTTCATTTACAAAAATAGATGAAGATTTTTATGAGGAACTTGAAGAGGCACTGATAGTTGCTGATTTAGGTGTTAATACAGCTATGACAATTATTGAAGACCTAAGAGAAAAGGTGAAAGAAAACAAAATCAAGGACACAGCTGGTGTTAGAGAGTTATTGATGGAAGAGTTAAAAGAACTTATGAAAAATGAAGAAAATCTCTATGAATTTACAGAGAAAAAATCAGTAGTTCTTGTAATTGGTGTTAATGGTGTAGGTAAGACTACTACTATTGGTAAATTAGCTAATCAATATAAGCAAAAAGGGAAAAAAGTAATTCTTGCTGCCGCTGATACTTTTAGAGCAGCTGCTATAGACCAATTAGCTGAATGGTCCAACAGAGCAGGAGTAGAACTTATATCTCAACAAGAGAATTCAGATCCTGGAGCAGTTGTGTTCGATGCTGTACAAGCTGCTAAAGCAAGGGAAGCTGATCTATTAATATGTGATACAGCAGGAAGACTTCACAATAAGAAGAATTTGATGGAAGAGTTAAGAAAGATATTTAAGATCATTAATAGAGAATATCCAGAAGCACATAAGGAGGTTCTATTAGTCCTTGATAGTACTACAGGTCAAAATGCATTACAACAGGCTAAGCAATTCAAAGACATAGCGGATATCACAGGTATTGTACTTACTAAGCTTGATGGTACAGCAAAAGGTGGTATCGCAGTTGCAATTCAAACAGAGCTTAATATTCCAGTTAAATATATTGGTGTTGGTGAAGGAATAGATGATATGCAGCAGTTCAATTCAGAAGATTTTGTTAGTGCTTTATTTGAAGAATAGGATATCAAATATGTCTCTTGGGCATATTATAATCAAGAATTTTTAGCATATCAAGTAAAAAAGCTTGACAAACATAATAAAGTATCATATAATACCACCTGTAAAGTAAATAACCTTTACAGGTGGTGATTTAATTTTGAGTAATATTTTTAAGAAAACATTACTATACGATTTCTACGGTGAACTATTAACAAAGCACCAGAAAGAAATATATGAATTATATCATTTGAATGATTTTTCTCTAGGAGAAATATCTGAACAGTTGAAGATTAGTAGACAAGGTGTTCATGATACATTGAAGAGATGTGAGAAACAGCTTGAAAATTATGAGAACAAATTACAATTGGTAGATAAATTTCTAATAAATAAGCAGAACGTAGAAAAGATTTATAATTATGCAAGTGAAATTTTAGATAGTTTTAATGAAGACAAACAAAGCCAAGAGATAGTGGCTAATAGAATAGTTAGTATACAGGAAACTTGCAATAGAATATTAGAAGATTTATAGAAGAGTTTATGAGTGGGAGGTTAGTGTATGGCATTTGAAAGTTTGACAGATAAGTTTCAGAATATATTTTCTACCCTTAAGAAAAAAGGAAAACTTAGTGAACAAGATGTAAAACTGGCGTTAAGAGAAGTTAAACTAGCATTACTTGAAGCAGATGTTAACTTTAAAGTAGTTAAAAAATTTGTTAAAGATATAAGAGAAAGAGCTGTTGGACATGAGGTAATGGAAAGTCTGACACCAGGTCAACAGGTTATTAAGATTGTTAATGAGGAATTAGTTAAATTAATGGGTGAAGAAAAATCTGATTTAACTTTTTCAAAAGAGTCTCCAACAGTATACATGATGGTTGGTTTGCAAGGGGCAGGTAAGACAACCACTACTGCAAAACTTGCAGGTAGCCTTAAGAAAAGTGGTAAGAAGCCTCTATTAGTAGCTTGTGATGTATATAGACCAGCAGCTATCAAACAGTTACAGGTTGTAGGTGGGCAGATTGATGTACCAGTATTCACAATGGGTGATAAGAACAAACCAGTGGATATAGCTAAAGCAGCTATCGAATCAGCAGATAAGAATGGCAATAATGTAGTTATAATCGATACAGCCGGTAGACTTCACATAGATGAAGATATGATGGGTGAACTTATAGAAATAAAAGAAAACATAAATCCTCAAGAAATATTGTTGGTAGTTGATGCTATGACAGGACAAGATGCTGTAAACGTGGCAGAAAACTTCAATGAAAAAATAGGTATTGATGGTGTTATCTTAACTAAGCTAGATGGTGATACTAGAGGTGGTTCCGCACTTTCTGTAAGAGCAGTAACCAATAAGCCTATCAAATTTGCATGTATAGGAGAAAAACTTACAGATATTGAAGTATTCCATCCAGAAAGAATGGCATCCAGAATTCTTGGAATGGGTGATGTTCTAACACTTATTGAAAAAGCTTCTGAAGCTATTGATGCTAAAAAAGCTGCTGAAATGGAAAGAAAGTTTAGAAAAGCTGAATTTACTTTTGATGATTTTCTTGAGCAAATGCAGCAAGTAAAGAAATTAGGTTCCATTGGTGATATCATGTCAATGATTCCTGGCATGAATAAACAAATGAAAGATGTTGAAATAGATGATAAAGAGCTGTCAAAAGTAGAATCAATGATATATTCCATGACACTTGAAGAAAGAGCTAATCCAGCACTTATCAATCCTTCAAGAAAAAGAAGAATAGCTAATGGTTCAGGTAATCATATCCAAGATGTAAATAGGTTCATTAAACAATTTGAACAATCCAAGAAAATGATGAAACAGTTTAGTGGTATGATGAAAGGCAAAGGTAAAAAAGGATTATTTAATAAATTTCCTTTTATGGGCTAGTTAGAATTTATATTCTTGATTAGTCTAATATAGATAATAATTAACTATGGGAGGTGAAACACAAATGGCAGTAAGAATGAGATTAAAAAGAATGGGTGCAAAAAAAGCTCCTTTTTATAGAATTGTAGTTGCTGATTCTAGATCACCAAGAGATGGTAAATTCATAGAGCAAGTTGGCTACTATAATCCAACAAAAAATCCTATTGATTTAAAGATAAATGAAGAAGTTGCTAACAAATGGTTAAGTAACGGAGCTCAGCCTTCTGATACAGTCAAAAGATTGTTAAAGCAAGCTGGAGTTGTAAAGTAATTGTTGGAGGTGTACAACATGAAAGAATTAGTGGAAGTTATCGCTAAAGCATTAGTTGATAATCCAGATGATGTTAAAGTAAATGAAATTGAGGGAGAACGCTCAATTATATTAGAGTTAAAAGTTGCACCTGACGATATGGGAAAAGTAATTGGAAAACAAGGTAGAATCGCTAAGGCTATAAGAACTGTAGTTAAGGCTGCAGCAACAAAAGAAGAGAAAAGAGTTGTTGTAGAAATTCTACAATAAGGTTAGGGATTCCCTAGCCTTTTTTTATCTTTATCTTTATTTGTTCATAAAAAAATTATTTGTAGGTGAGTGTATGGATTACTTTAATATTGGAAAAATAGTTAATACACATGGTATTAGGGGTGAAGTTAAGGTAATACCTTTGACTGATGAGCCTAAAAGATTTGAATTGCTGGAATATGTGTATATTGATAATAATAGAAAAATAGAAAAATATACTATTGATGGTATAAAGTATTTTAAGAATATGATTATTATAAAGTTTGAAGAATTGAAAGATATGACTAGTGCAGAGAAGTTGAAACAATCTATTATTAAAATACCAAGAGAATTAGCATTACCTTTAGAAGATGACGAATATTATGTACAAGACCTTATAGGCATAGATGTAAGTACTGATGCTGGTAAAAATCTAGGTACTATAAAAGATATTATATTTACTGGTAGCAATGATGTATATGTGATCGAGACTGATGATAAAAAAGAAATTTTGATACCTGCTATAAAACAATGCATAAAACAAGTAGATATGAATAATAAGACCATGGTGGTTTCATTACTGGAAGGATTGATTGATGAGTGAAATTTAACATAATGACTTTATTTCCAGACATGATTAAACAAGGACTTGGTTCAAGTATTATAGGTAAAGCTCAGGAAAAGAACTTGATTGAAATAGATACAATCAATATTAGGGATTATGCATACAACAAGCATAAACAAGTAGATGATTACCCTTATGGTGGCGGTGCTGGTATGGTTATGCAGCCAGAACCTATATATGAGGCATATAAGGCTGTTGCAAGCAAACTTAATAATAAACCTAGGGTCATATATCTAACTCCACAAGGAAAGACATTTAATCAAGAAATGGCTATGGAATTATCTAAGGAAGAAGAATTAATTTTTTTATGCGGACATTATGAAGGTATAGATGAAAGAGTAATTGATATGATAGTTACAGATGAAGTATCCATTGGAGATTATATATTAACTGGTGGAGAACTGGCTGTAATGGTCATGGTAGATGCCATATCAAGATTAATACCTGATGTTCTATCTAATGGAGTATCTGCTACGACAGAATCATTTGATGATAATTTATTAGAATATCCTCAATATACTAGACCAGCTGTTTTTATGGATAAGAAAGTTCCTGACATATTATTATCTGGACATCATAAAAATATTGACCAGTGGAGAAGAGAACAATCATTGATAAGAACATACAACAAGAGACCTGATCTATTAGAGAAAGCAGAACTATCAGAAAAGGATAAGAAAATTTTAGATAAATATTGCAAATCATGATGAAGTATGATATAGTAATTTAATGTGAGTACGGATGGTCCTCTGTTACAATAATGTATTAAGAACATCTAGATATTAGGAGGAAACACATGAACGATATAATACGTAAAATTGAACAAGAACAATTAAGAGAAAAAGCTTTAACAGATTTTAACGTTGGTGATACTATTAGAGTATATGCTAAAGTTAAAGAAGGAAACCGTGAAAGATTACAGATGTTTGAAGGCGTAGTTATCAAAAGACAAAACGGAAGTAATCGTGAAACATTTACAGCTAGAAGAATTTCTTATGGTGTAGGTGTTGAAAAAACTTGGCCATTACATTCACCAATTATCGATCATATCGATGTCATAAGACGTGGTAAAGTTAGAAGAGCTAAACTTAACTACTTAAGAGACAGAATTGGTAAAGCTGCTAAAGTTAAAGAGTTAATTAGATAATTAAGTTAATTATAATATGCAGTTTAACTAAAAATTAACTATAAAAGTTACATGGTATAGTTTACAAATGGCTGTTATGATGATTAATTTGACTAGTGAGGGACTTAGTACTATGTATTAGTCCCTTTTTGTTTATTTAGTACGTTATATGCATATGATAAAACAACTTTATGCAATGTATTTAGTCTTATGAAAGAAGGGTTAAGCATGAAGAACACAACTTTAGGAAGAGAAATATTAAGTTGGGTACTTGATATAGGAATTGTATTAGTTGCAGTATTACTTATAACAACGTTTGTATTTCAGAAAACAAATGTTATTGGACAATCTATGGAACCGACACTTCATAATGGCGACCATGTAATTATAGACAAAATAAGCTATAGATTTACAAAACCAAAGAAATATGATATTGTCGTTTTTCCTTATAAGAAGAATCCATCACAAAATTATATTAAGAGAATCATTGGACTACCTGGTGATGAGGTTAATATAATTGATGGACAAGTATATATTAATAAAGAAAAATTAGAAGAAGAGTTTGATATAATTGATGACGGTAAATTAGGTAACAGAGAATTTCCATTTGTTGTTCCAGAAGGCGAGTATTTTGTAATGGGTGATAATAGAAATAACAGTTCAGATAGTCGTTATACTGATGTTGGAACAATTAGCAAGAAAGATATAATCGGAAAAGCTGGACTAAGAATATGGCCACTTAAAGATTTTGGATTTGTTAAATAATCTAATTATATCAGAGAATACGGGGCTGTCGGATAATACACAGCCCCTTTTCCATAAGAGAAAGAAAGTCGTGGTCAATGACAGTGAAAGGATAGAAGGATATGAATATACAATGGTACCCAGGACATATGACAAAAGCTAAACGTATGATGCAAGAGAATATTAAGCTTGTAGACGTCATAATTGAGTTGATTGATGCAAGAGTACCAATAAGCAGTAGAAATCCTGATATGGATAAAATAGCTAATAATAAGCCTAGAATAGTTGTATTCAATAAAATTGATTTAGCAGATAGAAATAAGACAGAAGAATTTATAAAGTGGTACGAAGATAGAGGTATAAGTGTTGTATTGGTTAATTCTAAAAATGGAAAAGGAATTAATCAAGTAATTAATAAGGCATATGAACTTTGTAAAGAAAAAATTGAAAGAAATAAAAAAAGAGGTTTAATAAATAAACCTATAAGAGCAATGGTAGCAGGTATACCTAATGTTGGTAAGTCTACGTTCATTAATAAATTGGTAGGAAAAGCAAGTGCGAAGACGGGAAATAGACCAGGAGTTACAAAAGGAAAACAATGGATTAAATTGAAAAAGGATATGGAACTTCTTGATACACCAGGAATTCTCTGGCCGAAATTTGAAGATCAGCAAGTAGGGATTAACTTGGCTCTGATTGGATCCATAAAAGATGAAATTCTTAATATTGAAGAATTAGCACTGATTCTAATAGAGTACTTGAGGAATAATTATTTGGAGAGGCTGCTTACTAGATATAAATTATCTGATACGGATAATCTGGAATCTATCCAAATATTAGAAAACATTGCAAAAAACAGAAATCTGATAAAAGCTGGTAATGAATTAGATTTGAATAAAGCAGCAATAATATTAATGGATGAATTCAGAAACGGAATACTTGGTAAAATTACTTTGGAAACAGTTGGATTATGAGATCTAGCTGTTTTTAAAATTTGATATTTTATAATTATATAATATCAATTCCACTTTTATATGAATTTACTTAATAATATATTTGAATAAGGTAAAAATATTAGTAAATACATTATGGAGTTGATTACATGAATAATCTTATAGAGCTATTTGAAGAATTTGACGTACATTTATTGAATGATAAAAAGCCATCAGAATATTTTGATGGTTTGTTGCTGCATGAGAAAGAGTATATTGATACTTATCCTTTAAAGATTCTATTAGATCTAAAAAAGGTTGAGCAAAATCCTATGTATCATCCTGAAGGTAATGTATATAATCATACTATGGAAGTTGTTGATAGGGCTGCAGAGATAAAAGAATTAAGCAAAGATAAAAAAGTATTCATGTGGGCTGCTCTTCTACATGATGTTGGTAAAATAACTACAACAAAAATAAGAAAAGGTAGAATAATTTCATATGACCATGATAAGCATGGGGAAGAAATTGCAAGAAATTATTTGTTGACCTTTATGGAAGATGACTTGTTCGTTAATGAAGTTGTTAAATTGGTTAGATGGCATATGCAGCCATTATTTGTTTGTAAAGAACTGCCTTTTTCACAAGTTGGTAAGATGATTAATGAAACTTCAATAACTGAAGTAGCATTATTATCTTTATGTGACAGAACAGGAAGAGGCAGAATATCTAAAGATGAAAAAAATAAGCAGATGCTTTTTATTATAAAATTTTTAACTATATGTAGAAAAAAAGTTAACAATAAACAGGAAATAAATAGAATAGACGAAATTAAGAGTTACTTAATCAATGAAATTGATAGAAATAAAGATTAATAGTAATGGCTATTTCGGGTAGAGTTATGGTAGAATAAAGTAATAGTTTTCGGTGGAAAAGGAGAATAAGGTATAATGACAAATATGACAATTTCCGATATAAAAGATATGTTGAGTAATGTTCCCGTATGTTATTTAGAAGACAAACTAGATGAATTAAAGTCTGATGAAAGATTGGGAGTTAAAAAATTAATAGATAAGTACGAAAAAAAGATAGAAGCTTATGAAAAAGAAGTTGAACGTATTATTCAAATGAAAGCTTATGAAAATAAGTATCCTGATAAAAAATACATATGTGGAATAGATGAAGTTGGTAGAGGACCTCTATCTGGACCAGTTGTTAGTGCCGCAGTAATTCTCCCTAAAGATGTAAATATACTATACATAAATGATTCCAAAAAATTAACAGAAGCTAAAAGAGAAGAATTATACGATATTATAATGGAAAAGGCTATAGCTGTAAGCGTAGGTATGGCTAATGTAGATGTTATTGATGATATTAATATTCTTAATGCTACTTATGAATCCATGATATCTGCTATTGATAGTCTAGAAATAAAACCAGATATGATATTAGTTGATGCAGTAACAATCCCAAGAGTTAAAATACCTCAAGAACCTATTATAAAAGGTGATGCCAAAAGTATTTCAATTGCAGCTGCAAGTATAATTGCTAAAGTATATAGAGATAGATTAATGAAAGATTATGACCAGCTTTTCCCTGAATACAAGTTTGCTAAAAACAAAGGGTATGGTACACAAGAACATATAGAAGCACTGAAAGAACATGGACCTTGTCCAATACATAGAAAATCTTTTATTAAATCTATATTATAAATAACATGCTGCAAAACCACTTTTATGTGAGAGGATGAGTGATTATGCGGATTAATTATAATAAACAAATAAACAAGAGGATAGATATTTCTAAAATTTCTAAAGTCAATAGTAGAGATTTTAACAAAGGTCAAACCATAAAAGGAGAAATACTTGATATAAAACAAAAGAATATTATTATAAAGTTAGCAAGTGGTGCTGAACTTACAGCTAAATTAACTGATCAGATGGAGTTTAATATTGGTCAGAAGGTTTTATTTCAAGTAAAGGAATCCAATCTGGAACAAGTTCTTCTGAAGCCTATATTAGATGAAGGTTATAGTCCTAAGAGTAATAAATTATATCAGATATTAGAAGAAGCGGGCGTACCAATAAATGAAAAAAATACTGAAATAGTAGAAAAACTTTTAAGTAACAATATGCAGGTTGATAAGGAATTCATAAATAAGATTCTAACATTATCAAGGCAATTTAAAGATACTAGTGTTGATAAGCTAATTCTACTAGTTAAAAATAATATACCTGTTACTAGTGAAAATATTAATCAGCTAGATAATTATTCAAATAATAATCATTCCATCAAGCAGGAGATAATTAGTTTGGCTAATCAAATAATTGATGATAAAGGTCTTGATATTGATATTAAAAATAGATTAATTAATATTCTGATGAACAATGAATCGGATAATGTTAGTAATGATAAGCTTATTAATGTAATAGAAAATAACTCTTCAAAAGAACAGGAATTAAAAGTTGACATTCCTGTTATTAATAAGAATACTAATGATGTAGTTGATTTTAGATTAGGAGATATTTTATCTAGAGAGGGTATTGAAGAATTAAAAAAAGAATTAGATAATACATATTTATTAAAAGACAATAATACACTGAATCTATCAAAAGATTTATCATTGCAGAAATTGCTTGGGGATATATTTTCCCTTGAAATCGGAGAAAAAGATAAAGAAACTCTTAGTAATATTATCACTAACAAATTATTAAAAAGCGCAGTAGATAAAAACATCTTCCTTGATAGGGGTGCTTTAGAAAACCCAAAATTGATTAATGATTATTTTAACGATGTATATGAAAAGATTATTAACATAATTAAACTTACTCAAGGATTAACTGAAGGTAAACAAAGCAATATATCAAAAGATGCTACGAAAGTAAAAAATAATATTGAGTTTATTAACAACCTTAATAATAATTTTAACTATGTTCAATTACCTTTCAAATTTGGAAATAAGTTATTAAATAGTGAATTATACATTTTTGAGAATAAGAAAGAATTAAGAAAAAGAAGTAACCCTAATTCTATATCGGCATTACTTAGACTTGACTATGTTAATCTCGGTCATATTGATGTCTATATTAACAAACAGGTCAACAATGTTGAATGTAAGTTCTATGTTGAAGATGAAGAGAAGAAAAAGATTATTGATGATTATATTATCAATTTACATAAGAGATTAAGGAGTTTCGATATAAATGTAACTGGACTTATCGTTATTAATAATAAAAAGGACTTTAATTTTGTTGAAGATTTCTTACAAAGAAAAAATAATGCTAATAGTGTTAAAAGATATTCATTTGATATGAGAGTATAGAACGAATTGAGGTTGGTTGTAAGTGGATAGAAGAAAAATTAAGAAAGTGGCTGCATTAAAATATGATATTAATGAAACTGCTCCAACAGTTATTGCTAAGGGTAAAGGAATAGTAGCTGATAAAATTCTTGAAAAAGCAGATGAACAAGAATTGCCTATCTATAAGGATGAGAAATTAGTTGAAAGTCTGACTAAATTAGATATAGGGGATATGATACCACCTGAGCTCTATCAAATAGTAGCAGAAATTTTAGTGTTTGTAAGTGATCTGGATGATATTTATAAATCTATTTAATCTATACAGAAGAGACGTAACGGTTTATGTATAGTTGGTTAGGTGGTTTTTATGGAAAACAGTAATAATAGAGCTATAGGCAGCAAAGGTGAAGAAATAGCTGCAAAATTTTTAGAAAAACAAGGCTATAAGATTATTGATAGAAATTATAGATGTAGATTCGGTGAAATAGATATAATTGGAATGGATTCAGATTATCTGACATTCATTGAGGTTAAATATAGAAGAAACATCAATACAGGATATCCCATAGAGGCAGTTGGATACTACAAACAGAAACGGATAATAAAAACAGCTATGTATTATACAAAAGTCAAACGGTTGTATAATGTGGATATCAGGTTTGATGTAGTAGAAATAGTTAATAATAAGATAAGGGTAGTCAAAGACGCATTTAAATGTAATTAACACTTTAATTCGGCACATGGATGAAAGGTTGTGTGATATGAAATCAGAGGTTTTTAAAGTTAATAGAATAGACGATTTAGAATATTTGACAATTCCTGCTTTTGAAAGGGCAGGAATCACTAACCATTGTTTTAGTACTAGATTAGGCGGTGTTAGTAAAGGAATATATGAAAGTATGAATCTTGGGTTTAATAGAGGAGACTTAGACGAAAACGTTAGAAAGAACTTTGAGATATTGTGTAGTAGTGTAGGTATTAATTATAAAGACTTGGTTTTTTCTGACCAAGTACATAGAGATGTTATTAAAGTTGTTACAAGTAAGGATAAAGGCAAAGGTATTTTTAGAGAGAGTGATATTGAAGGTGTTGATGGATTAATAACTAACGAGTCTAAGGTTCCTCTAGTAACTTTTTATGCTGACTGTGTACCTATTTACTTTTTGGATCCAGTGAAAAAAGTAATAGGGCTGACACATTCAGGATGGAGAGGCACAGTACAGAAGATAGCTTCTAAAACAGTTGAAAAAATGGTTAGTGAATTCAGTTCAAACGTTGATGATATACTTTGTTGTATAGGTCCATCTATTGGACCTTGTTGCTTTGAGGTTGAAAGTGAAGTAGTTGATGAATTCAAAAAGATATTTAATAATGAAGAACAAGATAAAGTAATTAAGAAAAAAACAAAAAATAAATATTTAATTGACTTATGGACAGCAAATAAGTTAATATTACTAGATGTAGGAATTAATAATGAAAATATCACTATTACAGATATCTGTACTAATTGCAACAAAGATCAGATGTTTTCTCATAGAGGAACTGGCGGTGAAAGAGGTAGTTTGGCAGCGATAATGGAACTGAAGTAGTGCTATGACTGAAGGGAATGTTTTTAATGAAAGATAAATTTCATAAGGTTATGCATGTGAAAGACGGCAGCATAGCTTATGAACTTGGAATACAGCAAGGAGACCAACTGATTTCAATAAATAATCAATTGGTGGAAGACGCCCTTGATTATCATTTTCTTGTAGATGATGATTATCTGGAAGTTTTAATTTTAAAAGATAATGGCGAAGAATGGCTTCTTGAAATAGAAAAAGACTATGATGAGGAGCTTGGTATAGATTTTGAAAATGATTTAATGGATGAGTATAAGTCTTGTAGCAATAAATGTATATTTTGTTTTATAGACCAATTACCAAAAGGTATGAGAGATACACTATATTTTAAAGATGATGATTCCAGGTTGTCATTTTTACAAGGCAATTATATAACTCTAACCAATATGAAAGATAGAGATGTTAACAGATTAATTAAATACCACTTATCTCCAATCAATATTTCAGTGCATTCAATGAATATGGAACTTAGAAAGAAAATGCTCCATAACCGTTTTGCTGATAGATTAGTTGGATATATGAAGAAATTTTATGATGCTGGAATAACAATGAATGGGCAGATTGTACTTTGCAAAGGAATAAATGATGGTAAGGAACTTGATTATTCCATAGATAATCTAAGAAAATTCATTCCACATATGCAAAGTGTTTCAGTAGTTCCAGTAGGTTTGTCTAAATATAGAGAAGGACTTTTTGAACTAGAATTATTTACAAAAGAAGATGCTGTAGAAGTACTTGACATTATTCATAAATGGCAAGATATTATCTATGAAGAGACAGGTACACATTTTATTCATGCAGGGGATGAATTTTATCTGTTGGCAGACAAACCATTTCCAGATGAAGATAATTATGATGGATATCTACAATTAGAAAATGGTGTAGGTATGTCAAGGTTATTGCTTGATGAGTTTATGTTATGTTATAATGAAATAAATACCAATGAAGAATTGGTAAGAAATGTATCTATAGTTACTGGGACATTAGCGTATAACATGATAAAGGATATGATAGATAAATTAGAAGAAAAATTCCCTAATGTAAAAGTAAATATTTATCCAATCATTAATAATTTCTTTGGGCATAATATAACTGTATCAGGATTACTTACAGGAAAAGATATTATTGAACAGCTAAAAGATAAAGAATTGGGAGAGGAATTACTTTTACCTTGCAATTTACTTAGAAGTGGAGAAGAAACTTTACTGGATGATATTACTGTAACTGATATAGAAAATACTTTACAAGTAAAAGTTACTGTTGTAAAATCAACTGGACAAGAATTTATTAGAAATATATTAGGATAAGGAGTACTTATTTATGAGTAGAGAAGTAGTAGCCATAGTAGGAAGACCCAATGTTGGAAAATCTACTTTATTTAACAAACTAGCAGGAGCTAAGATTTCTATTGTAGAAGATACACCAGGTGTTACAAGAGACAGAATATATGCTGATGTAGAGTGGCTAAATTATAACTTTACTATAATAGATACAGGAGGCATTGAGCCTACTACAGATGATAAAATGCTTTCTTATATGAGAAAACAAGCTGAAGTGGCTATTGATACTGCTAGTGTTATTGTTTTTGTAGTTGATGTAAAGTCTGGTCTTACTGACGCAGATTATAAAGTTGCAGATATGCTTAGACGTGCACATAAGCCTGTTGTATTATGTGTCAACAAAGTTGATAATAGAGAAAAATTACAATATGATGTATTTGAATTTTATAATCTTGGACTAGGTGAACCTTTTGCTATATCTTCAGCTCAATCAACAGGTATAGGAGATATGTTAGACGAGGTTGTATCGCATTTTTATGAAAAAAATACTGATAATGAAGAGATTGATTTACCTAGAATAGCAGTAATCGGTAAGCCCAATGTAGGTAAGTCTTCATTGATTAATAAGCTTCTTGGAGAAGAACGTGTTATAGTTAGTGATATAGCTGGAACAACAAGAGATGCAGTAGATACAATTGTCAAATACAACGGAAATGAATATATTTTTGTTGATACTGCTGGGCTTAGAAGGAAGAACAAAATTGAAAAAGAAGGACTAGAGAGATACAGTATAATAAGAACGGTATCAGCTATAGAAAAATGTGATATTGTTGTATTGCTCATTGATGCTGTTGAAGGTATAACAGAGCAGGATGCAAAGATTGCAGGAATAGCCCATGAAAGAGGTAAAGGTGCTATTATAGCTGTAAATAAGTGGGATGCCATAGAAAAAGATGATAAAACTATGTACAAGTATCTGGGTAATGTAGATACAACACTAAGCTACATGACTTATGCTCCCAAAATATTTATTTCAGCATTGACTGGCTTAAGGATTAATAAACTATTTGAAAATATTGATATTGTAATTCAAAATCATGCTCTTAGAGTTTCAACTGGTGTCCTTAATGACGTTTTATATGATGCAACTGCAATGAATCAACCTCCTTCTGATAAAGGTAAGAGATTGAAACTATATTATATGACTCAAATTTCTATTAAACCACCTACTTTTATCATATTTGTGAATGACAAGAGTTTAATGCATTTTTCGTATAAGCGATATATTGAGAATAGGATAAGGGAATCATTTGGTTTTAAGGGGACGCCTATTCATTTTATTATAAGAGAGAGAAAGGAAAAGGGTAAATAGATGAAGATAATTGCTAGCTTATTAATAGGTTATCTTATTGGATGTTTTCAATCAGCTTATATCATTAGCCGTATAAAAGGACGACTAGATATAAGAAAATATGGAAGCGGTAATGCAGGAACCACTAATGTTATTAGAGTTATGGGCTGGAAAGCAGGCATAATTACATTCTTTATGGATGTATTTAAAGCTGCTATTGGAGTATTAGTTTGCTCCCTTATCTTTGATGATATCCTAATGGGATATTATGCAGGTGTGGGTGTTGTTATTGGTCATAATTGGCCTGTTTTCTTAGGATTTAGAGGTGGAAAAGGAATAGCTGCTACTATTGGATTATTAACTGCAGTTGATATAAGGATAGGTCTTATTGTTATTGGAATAATGGCTATAGTAATTTTTATATCAAGATATGTTTCACTTGGTTCAATCTTAATGGCAATTTCTATTCCTATACTAATGGCAATATTTTATACTGACAGACCACAATATATTGTATTAGGTGTTATACTGATGATTTTTGCACTGTATAATCATAGAGCCAATATTAAAAGATTACTTAATGGTACAGAAAATAAGCTAGGACATAAGAAGAATTTATCTGAAAATGAAAAATAACTATCTAATTTATGTGAGGTGATAAATATGGCAGCTGTATCTGTTTTAGGTGCAGGAAGCTGGGGAACTGCTTTAGCTATATTACTTAATAATAATGGTCATGAAGTTGCTCTTTGGTCAATTATAGAAGATGAAGTTAATTTATTGAATGATACAAGAGAAAATAAATCAAAACTTCCAGGAATACATATTCCAGATGAGATTAATATAACCAATAATCTTAAGGAAGCTATTTTGGGCAAAGATATGCTTGTAATGGCAGTTCCATCAAAATTCGTAAGGAATACAGCAAATTTAATGAAAGAATACGTTACAAAAGATCAAATCATTGTTAATGTAGCAAAAGGATTAGAAGATGATTCACTATATACATTAGCTGATGTAATAAATGATGAGATGCCAGATAATCCTGTGGCAGTATTATCTGGACCAAGCCATGCTGAAGAAGTATCAAGGAATATACCTACAACTTGTGTTGCAGGCTCTAAAGATCATGATATAGCCAAAAAAGTTCAAGATATATTTATGAACTCTGATTTCAGGGTATATACTAGTTCTGATGTAATAGGAATAGAAATGGGAGGAGCCCTGAAAAATGTTATTGCTCTAGCGGCTGGTATCTCAGATGGTATTGGTTTTGGAGATAATACTAAGGCTGCAATTATGACAAGAGGTATAACAGAAATAAGCAGACTTGGCGTTGCTATGGGAGCTGAGACACAAACTTTTGCAGGATTATCAGGTATTGGCGATTTGATCGTAACATGTACAAGTATGCATAGCCGTAACAGAAGAGCCGGTATCTTAATTGGAAAAGGTTATAGTTTACAGGAAGCTCTTGACGAGGTAAAGATGGTGGTTGAAGGTGTGTATACAGCAAAGGCAGCCCTTGACTTATCTGAAAAATATAAAGTTGAAATGCCTATCATAAGAGAAGTTAATGAAGTCTTATTTAAAGGTAAAGATACTAAAAAAGCTGTAGAGGATTTAATGATACGAGATAAAAAGATTGAATATAAAAAGTGATATATATTAAAGAATAAATGTTAACATAGTATTACATTGTTTTGCTAAAATCTTATCTTAATATTAATTAATATTAATTAGTATTAAAGATAAGGTTTTTTTATTGTAATTAACTTTTTGAAGTGATATATTTAAAAGCAAATAATTAATAGGAGGGTGTTGTTATGAATAATATTTTGAAATTGCTTATATTAATATCTTTGATTAGTTGTATGCTAATAGGATGTGGGGAAACAAGCAATAAGACTAAAACAATTGATGGAATAAATGAGCAGGTTAATAATGAAGATGGGATTTTAGAAAATAATATTAATAATCAAAAATCCAATGAATCAAGTGTTAACCGTGAGGATGAATTAAATAATAGTAAAGAAGAGTTAGGAAATATTATAAAACAAGAATTAGATATTAAAAATTGTCAAGTAATAGATGAACAAATTTTGAAGCCTAATAGAATACTAGTAGAATTAAATAGTTATACATGTACTAATTCAGTTAGTATAACTTCACATGATTATATTGATAACACTGATAATAATGATATACTGATGAATGAGATTAGCAATGAGGAGTTAGAACAGAAAAATATTAATTTAGAAAGATTAGATAAAGATATATTTGATAAATATACCAATATATTATCTCCCAGATTAGCTAATGAAGGAATTGTTTTTTTGGTTAGGGATATAGCAAATAAAAACATTGTATATATAGTAAAGCAGCAATTTAATGATGAGAGTTTGGAAATAATATATACATTTGATTGTGATTTCAATGATAGGAATTCTAAGGGAAATAGTATATATGGTTTAGGAATAAAGACAACTGATGAGAATATTATATATAAATTTAGAGACGAAGTTATTATATATAATATAGAAAAGAATAATGTTATAAATCATATAAAGTATGGTAATATGAATTATGATGGATTCGATATTTCATCAGATGGAAGATTAATAACGTTTAGTGATGGAAATGGAAGCTTAATTGTTTCTGACATTATGTTGACTAATCCCAAAATTATAATGAAATGGTATACAGATGATGAAGATGAAATGAATGGTTCTATGCCTAGATACCCATCTTTTTCAATTTCGAGTCCCAATTTGTTAATTTTTCAATTAATAGGTTATGAATGGTCTTATGGCGATATGCTATATAATATTTCAAAAGATAGTTTTGTAAAATTACATAATAATGAGGATGGAGAAATTCAATGGGAAACTTCAGCAGAGTGGGTTGGTGAAAATTTATTTATGTTAATAGGTACTTATGATAACTACACTCATGCTTTTAATAGTAACAATGAGAAGTATGTAGATATAATTAGTCATAATAAATTTCAATATGATTATGATACGGATTATGGATTATCAAATATGGTAATTGGTACACCACTATATAATGATAATAATCAACTAGTTTTTATAGACGTAATCAATAAAAAAATAACCTCTATTAACAATATACAATCAGATGAAAAATATATTTCTATATCGCAAAATGGAGAATACCTAATTACATATAGCAATTATTCTAATGAATACCAATTATATAAGATTGATGTAAGTAATAATATGAGTAATAAAAAATGAATAATAATGGTTTTTATAGCAAGAACCATTAAAAAAGCTCAAGCTGTTTAAGTAATTGACAGCTTGAGCTTTTTTTCGTATGTATAACATATTATAAGATTTTATTATTGTACCTGAAAGATATTATTTCCAGCTAATATAGAATTTGTGTTTACCATCCATGATATGATTGATCTTATAATTGTCTATAATAGTTTCTTCTGTGTTTTGCAAGCTTTTAATGGTGCAATTTTGAGTTATAAAGTCTGTAATGTTATTATTATTAAATAATGAGTTTAGGACTTCTGAAAATAATGGCATATAGTGTTTTTTAGCTGAATCAGTATTTTTTAATATGTCTAATTGTTCTATGTAGATAACGCATTTTTTTGGAATACCATCAATGTCCATAAGTCTAATACTAAATAAATTAGTGTATTGTTTTGTTGAACCTGTTATACAATCATATTTTATAAGAATATCATTATCAGTGTGGGTGGTGGATATATAACCGGAATCATCTTTTGCTAATATATTGATTATATTTTTTGCTTCAGTATTTAATATGATTCCTGTTTCTTGTTCTATTCTATCCGTTAATGAAGAGGTATCTGTTTTAGCAGAAGTCATTAGAGTGAATGCCATAATAAAAGTTATTAAACATCCAATGATTCTAGTTTTACGATTTTTACTTTTTTTATAGGCTATGTTCAATACTCTTTTTTTGATGTATTTTTTATTGTTTATGAAGCTGACTGCCTGAATTGGTAATCGAAAATCTTTATCATATGATGCTAAATCTATTATTAGATTTCCATAAACAATATTATCGTCTGAGCTAATAAAATTAACGACTTCATTATCACAGTATAATTCACCATCTTCATCTAACTTTTTCAGTCCTAACCATATTAATGGATTAAACCAATAGATAGTTGTTAATAGCAGATAGATACCTTTTATCACATTATGTCTAAGTTTCAGATGCATCAGCTCATGTATTAATAGAAGCCTGACTTCTTTTTCATCTTTGTTAGTTAAGATAAATTTTGGCATAATTATAACTGGACGTATTATACCATATAGGGAAGGAACATTAATAAAATCTGAAACTAATAATCTCACATTTTGTGTAGGAGCTATAACTGATTTACAGCTCCTGAATAAATGTTCTAATTGTAAATCATTACATTTACACCTTTTAAATTTATGTATTAGTTTTAGGTTGAAAATTAAATAGTATAAAGTTATAATGATAAACCCTATAAACCAAATAACATATATTAGCTTTCTAAGTGTAAGTACATTTTTTTGTTTGGACTGCTGATATGATTTAGTATCCGTTTTCAATGAAGTATTATTTGCTTCATCAACATCTATTGGTTTACTATAGTCAGCATTTAAATAGGTACTGTTGTCAAGATTATCATAGGTAAGAAGGTTATATATGCTTAAGTCACTTTTAATTGACATTGGAATAAGCAATTGGATAATTATTAACAGCCAAACGTAATAATTCCATCTTACAGATAATTTCTTGCCTAACACTTTTTTTGTTATCATAATTGTAACTATCAATATTGAAGATGTAATAGTCATATATAGTAATTTATTTATTATCCAATGAGACATTATATCACCTTATTCCCAGTTTACTTCTTGTTGCTTGCACTCAACATTATTTTTTTCTTTTGATTTGAAAGAATAAACCCACTCAGGTTGTTTTGGTAGAGAGGGGGATGGTTCGCCAGTATTAAACATATAAAAATCTATAGAATCTTCTCCATATTGTTCTTTTATTATACCTAGTTTTTCCTGCCATTCATCATCTGTAAGTCTAGTATCGCTTAAAAATTCATGATATCCATATACTGAACCTCTTGATAGGTATAACTCTTCACCGTCTTTGATGACAACATAAATTTCATTTGGCAGTTCAGTACCTATTTCAAGACAGCTATTTTCAACTGTTGCTATATCTGCAATTATTGCTGAACAGCTTAATTCATTACCGCCAGTTTGGTTTAATATAGCATAGTTTATAGAATCTATTTTTCCACCTATAGTATTTAATTTGCATTTTATGTCTTTAGACAGAATTTCATTATTAAGCTCTTTTATTGAACAATCTCTTAGTAATTCTAATAACTCAATTATTTTTATTGAAATTTGTTCAAACTCCTGTGACAGTAGTCCTCTTTCTTTAAGATTAGTAGAAGAATACTCAGTAAGCCATAATAATTTAGAGTAAACTTCAATATTAGGTTCTACATAATGATGGTATATAAAATCAGCTCCTCCGCATTCAGCAACTGGTTGTTTAACATATAATATTGTATCATGTTTTAATTCTGCATAACTTCCTAGAGCAGAGCTGATAGATTTATCTGTCCAAGCTTTATTTTTCATGAACATTGGAGCACCATTTATGTTTTCAAAAGGTTTTTGTATTGAGGATATGGTATCCAACCACCCATTATACATATTTGATTTCCAGTCTTTATCGTCTACTTTTGATATTTTTTCTTTCATTGCCTTAAACTTATTTTCATATTCTGGCCAAGGTTTTTGTGGTTCGTAATATTTATCTAATAATGTTTTGGCACGTTTGCTACCTAATACAGCTGCAACATCTAATCCAGAGGGTACAGGTCTTTTGTAAGGTTCCATTAACTCTTGGAGTATTTCTCCATCAAAAGTATATCTCTGTCCCATAAATCTAAATTGTTTTCCCACATGGACATTCTGTAAGGTTATTTTATTTTTGATACCAGGATCAGGCATTTTTTTTGCTTCTTCCAATAACTTATCATAGTATTTCTCATTTCTAAAATCATTTAAATTCACTTTTTCTCCAAAAACATTAAGAATTAAATCTTTGTACTGAAATAAATTAAGATCATCTGATTGACCAACATAAAAATTGGTTGGCATATAAATTTTATCCCATGATTTTAGGTCATTATCATTATTACTTTGCATAAAAGCAGTATATGTCATGATTAAAGCTTTTACAGTTTCATCTTCGCATAATACCTCTTTTTCATTAACTACTTCGGTAAGTGGAAGTGCAATTTGTCCATACCACATCATTGCTCTAAAATAAGATTCAAGTTTATCATCATTGGTATAGTGACCTCTTACTTTATATTGACTGTAATCAATATCCCGTGGGGCTAATAGAGCAGATTTTTTATAACCATCTGCCTTTAGAATGTTTG